>NZ_JAAKUM010000006.1:0-212763 GCF_049175135.1 Aeromonas sp. 600724
TCGACTTGCATGTGTTAGGCCTGCCGCCAGCGTTCAATCTGAGCCATGATCAAACTCTTCAATTTAAGTTTGGTTGCCAATTAAGGCGGCTCAATGAATTGCTGAAATAAACTGTTCGACTTCTTATTGCTAAGAAATCGTCTTGGTCACTTCATCAGACATTGAAAATCAAAAATTGTTTTTGATGTTCGATGCTGTGAGTGCCCACACAGATTGCTTGATTCAAATTGTTAAAGAGCGACGCAGCTTTTGCTGCTGCGGGAGTGGCATTCTACTCAACCGCCTTCTCGAGTCAAGCCTTATTTGCAAAGGCTTTTCGAGGTTATCTACGAGGTTGTTTGCGTTGCCGCTTGCCCTGTCGATGGAGGCGCATTATAGGGAGTGAATTCGTTCTGGCAAGGGGATAATTGCAAAAAGATGGCTTTCGCTGTTCGTTCGCTCACAAAGCCACCAATTGGCATATTAAACCGGCGAAATCAGCTTGCTGCAGGCACCGCGATGGCAAAATCGTGCAGGTTGTCATAGATGGCATCTGCCAGTGCGCTACCCGTTTCGGTAACCGGCTTACCGGTTCTGACCATGATCTTGTGACCGACCCCGGCATTGCTCGCTGCTTTCAGATCGGAAGGCTTGTCACCCACCATATAGGAACGGCTCATGTCGATCCCCAATTCCTGTTGCGCCAACAGCAGCATGCCTGGCTCCGGTTTGCGGCAATCACAGGGGGCGCCGTGATCCGGATGATGGGGGCAGAAATAGATGCCATCGAGGTCCACATCCCGATCCGCCAGTGACCAATCCATCCACTCGGTCAGATTCATGAAGTCATCTTCACTGAAGTAGCCGCGGGCGATTCCGGACTGGTTGGTCACAACGACCAGCAGATAGCCTTTCTTTTTGAGGAGCTGCAGGGCGTCTATGACTCCGGGCAGAAAATGGAAGTCATCGACCTGGCTGACATAGCCAGTGTCTTCATTGATGACACCGTCACGATCCAGAAAAATGGCGGGTTTGCTCACGGAAACTACCTCAATCAATGGTTTTGCCCAGTATCTCACAGGGCAGATAAAGCCCAAAAACAAAAGGGGCGGCCGAAGCCACCCCTTTCATGTGTGCATTTAAAGTATCGATTAAGCGATAACTTTAGCTACAACACCAGCACCTACGGTACGGCCACCTTCACGGATAGCGAAACGCAGGCCGTCATCCATCGCGATCGGCGCAATCAGGGTAACAACCATCTTGATGTTGTCGCCCGGCATTACCATCTCTACGCCTTCCGGCAGTTCGATGGTACCGGTCACGTCGGTAGTACGGAAGTAGAACTGCGGACGGTAGCCTTTGAAGAACGGGGTATGACGACCACCTTCTTCTTTGGACAGTACGTACACTTCAGATTCGAACTTGGTGTGCGGCTTGATGGTGCCCGGCTTGGCCAGTACCTGACCACGCTCTACGTCTTCACGCTTCACGCCACGCAGCAGTGCACCGATGTTCTCGCCTGCACGACCTTCGTCCAGCAGCTTACGGAACATTTCAACGCCGGTACAGGTGGTCTTGGTGGTATCTTTGATACCAACGATTTCCACTTCTTCACCAACTTTAACGATACCGCGCTCTACACGACCGGTTACTACGGTACCACGGCCAGCGATAGAGAATACGTCTTCGATCGGCATCAGGAACGGCTGGTCAATCGCACGCTCCGGCTCCGGAATGTAGCTGTCCAGGTGGCCAGCCAGTTCCAGGATCTTCTCTTCCCACTGAGCTTCGCCTTCCAGCGCTTTCAGTGCGGAACCACGGACTACCGGCAGGTCATCACCCGGGAAGTCGTACTCGGACAGCAGTTCGCGAACTTCCATCTCGACCAGTTCCAGCAGCTCTTCGTCATCTACCATGTCACACTTGTTCATGAACACGATGATGTACGGAACGCCTACCTGACGACCCAGCAGGATGTGCTCACGAGTCTGCGGCATCGGGCCGTCAGTCGCTGCTACTACCAGGATCGCGCCGTCCATCTGGGCAGCACCGGTGATCATGTTTTTAACGTAGTCGGCGTGACCCGGGCAGTCTACGTGTGCGTAGTGACGGGTAGCGGTGTCGTATTCTACGTGGGAGGTGTTGATGGTGATACCACGCTCACGCTCTTCCGGTGCCTTGTCGATCTGGTCGAAGGCGAAAGCTTTACCACCGAAGTGCTTGGCCAGCACGTTGGTGATAGCTGCAGTCAGGGTGGTTTTACCGTGGTCAACGTGGCCGATGGTGCCGACGTTTACGTGCGGTTTATTACGCTCAAATTTTTCTTTAGACACGACGTAGTCCTTCTAGGTTAAACCCGCCTACCGTCGTAGGCGGGGAATCTTAAATTACTTGGATTTGCGCTCTTCGATCACGGCTTGTGCAACGTTGGTCGGTGCATCGTGATACTTGGCGAATTCCATGGCGTAGGAAGCGCGACCCTGGGTAGCGGAACGCAGTGCAGTTGCATAACCGAACATTTCGGCCAGCGGCACCAGAGCACGCACGATCTTGCCGGACGGGCCATCTTCCATACCTTCGATCAGGCCACGACGACGGTTCAGGTCACCGATAACGTCGCCCATGTAATCTTCCGGAGTTTCAACTTCTACTTTCATGATCGGTTCGAGCAGAACCGGGTTGGCTTTCATGAAGCCAGCCTTAAAGGCCATGGAAGCAGCGATTTTGAACGCCAGTTCGGAAGAGTCGACATCGTGGTAAGAACCGAAGTGCAGACGCACACCCAGATCCATAACCGGGTAACCAGCCAGCGGACCAGATTTGAGCTGCTCACGGATACCTTTATCAACACCCGGGATGAATTCACCAGGAATGACACCACCTTTGATGTCGTTGACGAATTCGTAGGCTTTGCCTTCTTCCAGCGGGTACATGTCGATAACAACATGACCGTACTGACCGCGACCACCAGACTGCTTGGCATGCTTGCCTTCGATGTCTTTAACGGTGGTACGGATGGTTTCACGGTAGGCAACCTGCGGCTTACCTACGTTGGCTTCAACCTTGAACTCGCGACGCATACGGTCAACGATGATGTCCAGGTGCAGCTCACCCATACCAGCGATGATGGTTTGACCTGACTCTTCGTCAGTCCATACGCGGAAGGACGGATCTTCCTGAGCCAGACGGCCCAGAGCCAGACCCATCTTCTCCTGGTCAGCCTTGGTTTTCGGCTCAACCGCGATAGAAATTACCGGCTCCGGGAATTCCATACGCTCGAGGATAATCGGTGCGTTCGGGTCACACAGGGTGTCACCAGTGGTCACGTCTTTCAGACCGATAGCAGCAGCGATGTCACCAGCGCGTACTTCTTTGATCTCTTCACGCTTGTTGGCATGCATCTGAACGATACGGCCAAAACGCTCGCGCTTGTCCTTGACGGAGTTCAGCACGGTGTCACCGGAGTTGATCACGCCAGAGTAGACACGGAAGAAGGTCAGGTTACCAACGAACGGGTCGGTAGCGATCTTGAACGCCAGAGCAGAGAACGGCTCGTCATCAGAAGCGTGACGCTCGTCTTTGGTCTCGCCGTCCATTTTCAGGCCGTCGATAGCAGCAACGTCGGTCGGAGCCGGCAGGTACTCGATCACGGCATCCAGCATTGCCTGTACGCCCTTGTTCTTGAACGCGGAGCCACAGGTTACCAGGATGATTTCGTTGTTCAGCACGCGCTGACGCAGAGCACCTTTGATCTCTTCCTCGGTCAGCTCTTCGCCGCCCAGGTATTTTTCCATCAGGTCTTCAGACGCTTCAGCAGCGGCTTCAACCAGATTCATGCGCATTTCTTGCGCCTGTTCCAGCAACTCGGCCGGGACGTCTTCGTAATCGAAGGATACGCCCTGATCAGCTTCATTCCAGTTGATGGCTTTCATCTTGACCAGGTCAACAACGCCCTTGAAGTTCTCTTCAGAGCCGATGTTCAGCTGAAGGGGAACCGGAGTACCTTTCAGACGGGTCTTGATGTGCTCAACACAACGCAGGAAGTTGGCACCGGTACGGTCCATCTTGTTGACGAACGCGATACGGGGAACCTTGTACTTGTTAGCCTGACGCCATACGGTTTCAGACTGTGGCTGTACGCCACCTACGGCACAGTACACCATCACGGCACCGTCCAGAACACGCATTGAACGCTCTACTTCGATAGTAAAGTCAACGTGGCCCGGGGTATCGATGATGTTGATACGGTGCGGTTGGAACTGTTTACCCATACCGGACCAGAAAGCGGTGGTCGCGGCGGAGGTGATGGTGATACCACGCTCTTGTTCCTGTTCCATCCAGTCCATGGTGGCAGCGCCATCGTGAACTTCACCGATCTTGTGACTTACACCGGTGTAAAACAGTACGCGCTCGGTAGTAGTAGTCTTACCGGCGTCAATGTGAGCGGAGATACCGATGTTACGATAACGCTCAATGGGGGTTGTACGAGCCATTGTCATCCTCTTACTAAGGCGCTTGTCCCTAGATAATTAAAGGTGCGCAGAGCCAAAAGACCCTGCGCAAGCGGATTACCAGCGGAAGTGAGCGAAGGCTTTGTTCGCTTCAGCCATACGGTGAACGTCTTCACGTTTCTTGACAGACGAACCCTTATTGTCAGCGGCATCCAGCAGCTCGCCAGCCAAACGCTGAGCCATTGATTTTTCACCACGTTTACGAGCGGCATCAACCAACCAGCGCATTGCCAGAGCATTGCGACGTACCGGACGAACTTCTACCGGAACCTGATAGGTTGCACCACCGACGCGACGAGATTTAACCTCGACCGCCGGACGAATGTTATCCAGAGCTTCTTCGAATACGGCCAGGTGCTCTTTGCCAGATTTGGTGGCAATGATGTCCAGGGCGCCATAAACAATGGCTTCTGCAACAGATTTCTTACCGTCAACCATTACTACGTTGACAAATTTAGCCAGCAGCTCTGATCCGAACTTGGGATCTGGCAGGATTTTACGCTGACCAACAACACGACGTCTTGGCATTTCAAATTCTCCGTAACTTCAGGGATTACCCAAAACTAGAAAGCTATCTAACTAGAAACGAATTAACGTTTGGCCTTACTTAACGGAGAACCATTAAGCTTTAGGACGCTTCACGCCATACTTGGAGCGAGCCTGCTTACGGTCTTTAACACCGGCACAGTCCAACGCACCACGAACGGTGTGATAACGAACACCTGGCAAGTCTTTTACACGACCGCCACGGATCAGAACAACAGAGTGCTCTTGCAGGTTGTGACCTTCACCACCGATGTAGGAGGTGACTTCGAAGCCGTTGGTCAGACGTACACGGCACACTTTACGCAGTGCAGAGTTAGGCTTCTTCGGGGTGGTGGTATATACACGAGTGCATACGCCACGCTTCTGAGGGCACGCTTCCAGCGCCGGCACGTTGCTTTTCACAACGAGCTTGATGCGTGGCTTGCGAACCAACTGGTTAATAGTTGCCATCAAAAGGCTCCTGATAATGACTTCATAAACGTGTGGAAAATCCTCCCCGCAGATACGGGGACGCGAAATTTTATGCCCTGTTGTCTGGGGAGTCAAGATTTATACAATTTGCGTCACAAAAGGGCAGTTCGGATCCGTTTGCTTTCACGACATCGCCTTGAATTTTCTTGAAAATATGCTTCTCAGCCACCCCAGGTGCGCGGGGAACCTTTTTGCGCAATCAGTGCCACCAGATCCGCCATATCGAGCACATTGCCCACCCGATGCTGCAAACCGCGAGCTTGCAGGTCTTCCTGCATCACATAAAGCGGGATACCCGCCAGCCGCGCGCTCCACTGGGGAGCCGATGCCGCAATCACGGCATCCTGCATCAGTACCAGCTCATCCTCGGGCTGAAGGTATGAGAGCGCCTCTGCCAGAGCCTGACTCTGAAAGGGAGAGTTCAATATCAGATGCAACATGGAGACCTCAAAAGCTGATGTGAGTCGAACATTGTGCCCAGCGCCGAGCCAGTTCTTGGCGCGGCAGACTCTCGATGGGGATCAGCAGATCATCCACTGTCACGCCACGCTCTGCCAGCGAGTCAGCACAAACATAGACCTCTTCGATGTCGTAGAGTTCCAGCATCTTGAAGGTGGGCGCGTAGTGGCGCTGCAAAATGGCGGCAGGCTGCTGTTCCTTGAGCAGTTGCAACACACCGTCCCCAATCAGGAAGAGGGCCAGCTCATCGGTCATGGCCGAGGTGGCCAGCAAGGCATCCAGTCCTTCCCGGCCGGCGGCATGGCCATGGGGACCACGACTGCAGATAAAGGCGATTTTCTTGCTCATGACTCCCCCTAGAACTGAACCAGCCGATCGGTGGTGAGCGCCGCCTCGGCCAACTGGCCCAGACCGCTCAGGCAAAATGGCGCTTGCAGATTGAAGTGCTCCAGCCCTGCCCCCTTGGCTTCCTGTTCATCGAGCACACCGCGCCGCATGGCGGCGGCGACACAGACGTCGATACCGATCCCCTGCTCTTCCGCCAGCTCTCGCCATAGACGCACCAGGTCAGTCTCATCGGATGCAGGCAGATGCAAACCGTTGCCGTTGCAGACCCCGTCCTGATAGAAGAACAGGTGGGACAAGGTATGCCCCTGTGCCAACAAGGTGCGGGCAAAACGATAGGCGGTGCTGGCCGACTGGGTGCCATAGGCAGGCCCCGTGACCAGGATGGCAAAACTCAGACTCATAGCAGGACTCCTGTGCTGACCCGGTCCATTTTACGCCAAAAACAAAAAAGCCCCTGCCAGGAGGGGCTTGATTCGATCTGTTGATCAGAGATGGGCAATCGCCTCGACCTCGACCAGCACATCTTTCGGCAGACGGGCCACCTCTACGCAGGAGCGAGCTGGCGCCGCATCGCCAAAGTAACGGGCATAGACCTGATTGAAGGCAACGAAGTTGTTCATGTCGCTCAGGAAGCAGGTGGTTTTGACCACTTTGCTGGCATCGGCACCCGCAGCGTGCAACACGGCAATCAGATTCTTCATCACCCGCTCGGCCTGCTCTTCAATGCCGCCAGCCACGATTTCCATGGTGGCAGGATCGAGCGGGATCTGCCCGGAGGTGAAGATCATCTCGCCAACCTTGGTAGCCTGAACATACGGACCAATCGCGGCAGGCGCCTTGTCGGTTGCAATCACTTCTTTAGCCATTCATCTATCCCCTTCTGGAATGAGTTACTCGTTCTCGTCTTCACCCTGCTTGCGCTGTCGGATGTAAAGATAAACGGTATGTTTTGAAATATTGAGTTTGTCCGCCACCAGATTGATCGAATCCTTGATGTCAAAAATGCCCTTCTCGAACAGCTGGGTCACGATGAAGCGATTCTTGGCATTGTTGGCCACGGTGGGATCGCGATTGATCTCGTCGATGGTGTTATCCACCGTCTGGGCAACCAGCTCTTCCACGCTGTTGGCAAAGGTCTCTGGTGACTGGCGCGCCGCCTGCTGGGGCGTCGGGAAAAATTCGGCCACGAACTCGTGGAAAGGCGCATTGATGTGCAGGTTGATGCAGATAAGCCCCACCACTTGTCGCTCGCGGTTGCGAATGGCGATGGTGCTCGACTTCATCAGCGCGCCGGTACGGCTGCGAGCGAAATAGCTCTGGGTGTAATCCTGGCCGGTGCTCTCGATGTCTTTGAGCATGCGCAGGGCGAGATCGGTGATGGGCGCCCCGAGGGTGCGTCCGGTATTGAAGCCGTTGGCGATCTTGATCACCGACTCGTGCAGATTTTCCAGGGAGTGGAGTACCACTTCACAATGCTTGCCGAACAGCTCGGCCAAACCATCGATGAGCCCATCGTATGAGCGCAACAATTCCCTGTCTTCATCTGTAAAAGTGCGGCTGATCAGCTGTTCTTCGGGAAGCATGGCTTCCTCGATACCGACAGTCATGTTCTACCCCTGTAATAACCATTCAACTTTCCCGAGTGTTAAATTGCAGGGGAGCAAAGTCAACTTTTTTTGATTTTTTACTCTACAACTTTGCTCTGGATCATCCTGAAACCCGCGCTGCGTCTACCTTTGCCGAGGAATTGGCCAACAAAAAGGGCTCCTTGAAGGAGCCCTTTTCAATCACGGATGACGAGTTACTCTTCGTCGAAGCTACCGGCTGCGTTCAGCAGATCCGCCAGGTTCTGCTCCGCTTCATCAGCGGTCACCTGCGGGGTGCCAACAGCACGAGCTGCGGCAGCACGCTGGTTGATCCGGCTGTGGTGGTAGGCAAAGCCGGTACCAGCCGGGATCAGACGACCCACGATGACGTTCTCTTTCAGACCACGCAGTTCATCACGCTTGCCACCTACGGCGGCTTCGGTCAGAACGCGAGTGGTTTCCTGGAAGGAAGCCGCGGAGATGAAGGACTCGGTGCTCAGAGATGCCTTGGTAATACCCATCAGTACATGACGGTAGGTCGCAGGGGTCTTGCCCTCGGCAACCAGCTTACGGTTGGCAATCTTCACACGAGCCACTTCAACCTGTTCGCCTTCGATCAGATCGGTATCGCCAGCGCTCAGGATCTCGCACTTGCGCAGCATCTGACGAACGATGACTTCGATGTGCTTGTCGTTGATCTTAACGCCTTGCAGACGGTAAACGTCCTGCACTTCGTTGGCGATGTAGTTGGCGACCGGGCTGATACCGCGCAGACGCAGGATGTCGTGAGCAGACTCAGGACCGTCCGCCAGCACTTCACCCTTCTCAACTTTTTCACCTTCGAACACGTTCAGGTTACGCCACTTCGGAATCATCTCTTCGTAGACGTTGCCACCATCGGTCGGGGTGATGACCAGACGGCGTTTGCCCTTGGTCTCTTTCCCGAAGGAGATGGTACCGGAGATCTCGGCCAGAATTGCCGGTTCCTTCGGTTGACGTGCTTCGAACAGATCCGCAACGCGCGGCAGACCACCGGTGATGTCCTTGGTACCGCCGGACTCTTGCGGGATACGCGCTACCGCGTCACCCACGCCCACATTGGCACCATCTTCCAGGTTCACGATCGCCTTGCCCGGCAGGAAGTACTGGGCGGCTACATCGGTACCCGGGATCATCACGTCTTTGCCGTTCAGGTCGACCAGTTTAACGGTCGGACGCATCTCTTTACCGGCGCTCGGACGCTCGTTGACGTCCAGAACAACGATAGAAGAGAGACCGGTCAGCTCGTCGGTCTGACGAGTGATGGTCACGCCATCGATCATGTGTTCGAACTGCAGGCGACCAGCCACTTCGGTGATGATCGGGTGGGTGTGCGGATCCCAGTTGGCAACGGTCTCGCCAGCGCTCACGGCCTGGCCGTCCTTCACTTCCAGCACGGAACCGTAAGGCAGCTTGTGGCTTTCCTTGGTACGGCCCATGTCGTCCATGATGGTCAGTTCGGTAGAACGTGAGGTGATAACCAGTTTGTCATCGCTGTTGTGAACGAACTTGGCGTTCTGCAGCTTGATGGTACCGGTGTTCTTGACCTGGATGCTGCTCTCGGCAGCGGCACGAGATGCAGCACCACCGATGTGGAAAGTACGCATCGTCAGCTGGGTACCCGGTTCACCGATGGACTGGGCGGCGATAACACCGACAGCCTCACCCTTGTTAACCAGGTGACCACGGGCCAGATCACGGCCGTAGCAGTGAGCACAGTTACCGAAGTCAGTTTCACAGGTGATGGCAGAACGAACCTTCACACGGTCAACGGAGTTACGCTCCAGCAGGTCACACAGCTGCTCGTCGAGCAGGGTGTTGCGAGCAACCAGGATCTCGTCCTCGGTACCCGGCTTGATGACATCTTCTGCCACCACACGACCCAATACGCGCTCACGCAGCGGCTCGACCACGTCGCCACCCTCGATCAGCGGAGTCATCCACAGACCGTCGGTAGTGCCGCAATCGTCCTCGGTGATCACCATGTCTTGCGCCACGTCTACCAGACGACGAGTCAGGTAACCGGAGTTCGCAGTCTTCAGTGCAGTATCCGCCAGACCCTTACGAGCACCGTGGGTAGAGATAAAGTACTGCAGTACGTTCAGGCCTTCGCGGAAGTTCGCGATGATCGGAGTCTCGATGATGGAGCCATCCGGCTTGGCCATCAGGCCACGCATACCGGCCAGCTGACGGATCTGAGCGGCGGAACCACGCGCACCAGAGTCAGCCATCATAAAGATGCTGTTGAACGAGGCCTGCTCTTCTTCTTCACCCAGCGAGTTGACGTTACGCTCTTTGGACAAGTTCTCCATCATGGCCTTGGAGACGCGCTCGTTGGCGCTGGCCCAGATATCGATAACCTTGTTGTAACGTTCGCCCGCAGTTACCAGACCGGACAGGAACTGGTCCTGGATCTCGGCAACTTCGGCTTCGGCAGACGCGATGATGTCTTTCTTGGCATCCGGGATGACCATGTCATCGATACCAACGGAAGCACCGGACAGCGCCGCGTAGTGGAAACCGGTATACATCAGCTGGTCAGCGAAGATAACGGTGTCCTTCAGCCCCTGCTTGCGATAGCAGGTGTTCAGCAGACGGGAGATGAGCTTTTTGCCCAGCGCCTTGTTGGATACGCATTTGATCCAGTTCTGCGGATTGGCTTCCAGATCGGCCTGCTCGGCAGCAGTCAGCACCTTCGGCTCGTCGATCAGGGCGTATTCCATACCTTTCGGCAGGATCAGGCTCAGGATCGCACGACCAACGGTGGTGTTCTTCATCTCGGTCTTGGCAACCAGCTCACCGGCTTCGTTCTTCACGTACTCGGTGATGCGGCACTTGACGCGAGCATGCAGGTCGGCCAGACCAGCACGGTACACTTTCTCGGCCTCTTTCGGGCCGGACAGCACCATACCTTCACCCTTCGCATTGATGCGGGCGCGGGTCATGTAGTACAGACCCAAGACCACGTCCTGAGAAGGAACGATGATCGGCTCACCGGAGGCTGGCGACAGGATGTTGTTGGTAGACATCATCAGCGCACGCGCTTCCAGCTGGGCTTCCAAGGTCAGCGGTACGTGAACCGCCATCTGGTCACCATCGAAGTCCGCGTTATACGCAGCACAAACGAGCGGGTGCAGCTGGATTGCCTTGCCTTCGACCAGAGTCGGTTCGAATGCCTGGATACCCAGACGGTGCAGAGTCGGTGCACGGTTCAGCAGAACCGGATGTTCGCGGATCACTTCGTCCAGGATATCCCAAACGACAGCTTCTTCGCGCTCCACCATCTTCTTGGCGGCCTTGATAGTGGTCGCCAGACCGCGGGTTTCCAGCTTGCCATAGATGAACGGCTTGAACAGTTCCAGCGCCATCTTCTTCGGCAGACCGCACTGATGCAGACGCAGAGTCGGGCCTACGGTGATAACGGAACGACCGGAGTAGTCGACACGCTTACCGAGCAGGTTCTGACGGAAACGACCCTGCTTACCCTTGATCATGTCGGCCAGGGATTTCAGCGGGCGCTTGTTGGAACCGGTGATGGCACGACCGCGACGGCCGTTATCCAGCAGCGCATCGACGGACTCTTGCAGCATACGCTTTTCGTTGCGCACGATGATGTCCGGAGCAGCCAGATCCAGCAGACGCTTCAAGCGGTTGTTACGGTTGATCACGCGACGGTACAGATCGTTCAGATCGGAAGTCGCGAAACGGCCGCCGTCCAGCGGTACCAGCGGACGCAGGTCCGGCGGCAGCACAGGCAGCACTGTCATGATCATCCACTCCGGCTTGTTGCCGGACTGCAGGAAAGCTTCCATCAGCTTCAGACGCTTGGTGGTCTTCTTGCGTTTGGTCTCGGAGTTGGTTTGATCCAGCTCCTCACGCATCGCTTTGACTTCACCTTCCAGATCGATGGCGCGCAGCAATGCCAGGATTGCTTCGGCACCCATCTTGGCGTCAAATTCGTCGCCCCACTCTTCCAGCGCATCCAGGTACTGCTCTTCGGAGAGCATCTGGCTGCGTTCGAGGTTGGTCATGCCCGGCTCGATAACTACGAAAGATTCGAAGTAGAGCACGCGTTCGATGTCGCGCAGGGTCATGTCCAGCAGCAGACCGATACGGGACGGCAGGGACTTCAGGAACCAGATGTGGGCAGTCGGGCTGGCCAGCTCGATGTGGCCCATACGCTCACGACGGACCTTGGTCTGGGTCACTTCAACGCCGCACTTCTCACAGATCACACCACGGTGTTTCAGGCGCTTGTACTTGCCGCACAGACACTCGTAGTCCTTCACCGGTCCGAAGATACGGGCGCAGAACAGACCATCACGCTCCGGCTTGAAAGTCCGGTAGTTGATGGTCTCAGGCTTTTTGACCTCACCGAATGACCAGGAGCGGATCATGTCAGGAGAGGCCAGACCGATCTTGATACTGTCAAACTCTTCGGTCTTGGTCTGAGCCTTCAAAAACTTGAGTAAGTCTTTCACGTGTTTCCCCTGTCAGGAGTCTAACCTCGGCGCCCCGGCTGCCAAAACAGCGGGGCGCCCACGTCAATTCTCGAACAATAAGAGCGAGCTCTTACTCTTCGTCCAGCTCGATGTTGATACCCAGAGAGCGGATTTCCTTCAGCAATACGTTGAAGGATTCGGGCATGCCCGGCTCCATACGGTGGTCGCCATCCACGATGTTCTTGTACATCTTGGTACGGCCATTCACATCGTCAGACTTGACGGTCAGCATCTCCTGCAGGGTATATGCCGCACCGTAAGCCTCCAGGGCCCACACTTCCATCTCACCGAAACGCTGACCACCGAACTGAGCCTTACCACCCAGCGGCTGCTGGGTAACCAGGCTGTAAGAACCGGTAGAACGCGCGTGCATCTTGTCGTCGACCAGGTGGTTCAGCTTGAGCATGTACATGTAACCAACGGTTACTTTACGCTCGAAGCGGTTACCGGTACGGCCATCGAACAGATCAATCTGACCGGACTCCGGCAGATCGGCCAGCTTCAGCAGGGCTTTGATTTCGCGCTCTTTGGCACCATCAAACACTGGAGTAGCAACCGGCAGACCCTTACGCAGGTTACCCACCAGGGTACGTACGTCGTCGTCAGACAGTTCGGCGATGTTCACTTGCTGGGTGTCCTTCTCGCCCAGGTCATAGACCTGTTGCAGGAAGTTGCGCATCTCGTGCAGCTCGCGCTGCTCTTTGACCATGCGATCGATCTTCTCGCCGATACCCTTGGCCGCAAGGCCCAAGTGCACTTCGAGGATCTGACCGATGTTCATACGGGATGGTACGCCCAACGGGTTCAGTACGATGTCGACCGGACGGCCGAACTCGTCATGAGGCATATCCTCGACCGGACAGATCTTGGAGATAACACCCTTGTTACCGTGACGGCCCGCCATCTTGTCACCCGGCTGGATGCGACGCTTGACTGCCAGATAAACCTTGACGATTTTCAGTACGCCCGGCGCCAGATCATCACCCTGGATAATCTTGCGACGCTTGTTCTCGAATTTCTTGTCGAACTCGGCTTTCAGCTCAACGTGCTGTTCAGCGATCTGTTCCAGTTCGGTCTGCTTGCCTTCGTCTTCGATGGCCAGTTCAAACCACTTGGAGCGATCGAGCTTGTTCAGACGATCTTCGCTGTAACCGGCGGCCAGCAGCAGGTTGCGGGAGCGGCCGAAAATGCCGTCTTCCAGGATCTTGAACTCTTCGGTCAAGTCCTTCTTCGCTTCCTTCAGCTGCATCTCTTCGATTTCTTTGGCACGCTTGTCTTTTTCCACGCCATCGCGGGTAAAGACTTGCACGTCAACCACGGTACCGTACACACCGTTCGGTACACGCAGGGAGGAGTCCTTCACATCGGACGCCTTCTCACCGAAGATGGCGCGCAGCAGCTTCTCTTCCGGCGTCAGCTGGGTTTCACCTTTCGGGGTTACCTTACCGACCAGAATATCGCCGCCCTTCACTTCGGCACCCACGTAGACGATACCGGACTCGTCCAGCTTGGACAGAGCGGCTTCACCCACGTTCGGGATGTCAGCAGTGATCTCTTCCGGACCCAGCTTGGTGTCACGGGAGATACAGGCCAGTTCCTGGATATGGATGGTGGTCAGGCGATCTTCCTGAACAACACGCTCGTTCACCAGGATCGAGTCTTCGAAGTTGTAACCGTTCCACGGCATGAACGCGACGCGCATGTTCTGACCCAGCGCCAGTTCCCCCAGGTCGGTGGACGGGCCGTCAGCCAGTACGTCGCCAGCCATGACCGGCTCACCCAACATCACGCAAGGACGCTGGTTGATACAGGTGTTCTGGTTGGAACGGGTGTATTTGGTCAGGTTGTAGATGTCGATACCGGCTTCGCCTGGCATCAGCTCATCTTCATTGACCTTCAGGACGATACGGGAGGCATCGACATAGTCGATTACGCCGCCACGCTTGGCCACTACGGTTACACCGGAGTCAACGGCCACAGCGCGTTCCATACCGGTACCTACCAGCGGCTTGTCAGCACGCAGAGTCGGTACAGCCTGACGTTGCATGTTTGAACCCATCAATGCGCGGTTCGCGTCATCGTGTTCCAGGAACGGGATCAGAGCCGCTGCCACAGATACGATCTGCTGCGGGCTCACGTCCATATACTGGATCTGGTCGGCGTTCATAAAGGTGGATTCACCTTTGTGACGGCACGGGATCAATTCATCTTTCAGACGGCCATCTTCGGTGGTCGCGGCGTTAGCCTGTGCGATCACGTACTTGCCTTCTTCAATAGCAGACAGGTAGTCCACTTCGTCGGTGATCACACCGTCAATGACCTTGCGGTACGGGGTCTCGAGGAAACCGTACTCGTTGGTACGAGAGTACACGGACAGAGAGTTGATCAGACCGATGTTCGGACCTTCAGGAGTCTCGATAGGGCACAGACGACCGTAGTGGGTCGGGTGTACGTCTCGGACTTCAAAGCCGGCACGCTCACGAGTCAAACCGCCCGGGCCCAGCGCAGAGATACGGCGCTTGTGGGTCACTTCGGAGAGCGGGTTGTTCTGGTCCATAAACTGGGACAGCTGGCTGGAACCAAAGAACTCTTTGACTGCGGCGGAGATCGGCTTGGCGTTGATCAGATCCTGCGGCATCAGGGTGTCCAGGTCGCCCAGGGAGAGACGCTCCTTGACCGCACGCTCGACACGCACCAGACCGACGCGGAACTGGTTTTCAGCCATTTCACCGACAGAACGGATACGACGGTTACCCAGGTGGTCGATATCGTCCACTTCGTCGTTACCGTTACGGATGTCGATCAGGCGCTTCATTACATCGACGATATCGTCTTTGGTCAGTACGCCAGCGCCAGTCTCGTCTTCACGACCCAGACGGCGGTTGAACTTCATCCGACCTACGGTAGACAGGTCGTAACGCTCGGCAGAGAAGAACAGGTTTTCGAACAGCTGCTCTGCTGCTTCACGTGTCGGCGGCTCGCCCGGACGCATCATGCGGTAGATTTCTACCAGCGCTTCCAGACGGTTGGTGCTGGAATCGACGCGCAGGGTCTCGGACATGTAGGCACCGTGATCCAGTTCGTTGGTGAACAGAACCTCGAAATGCTTGAAGCCGGCCTGGGACAGGTTGGCAATCGCTTCCAGACTCAGCGCCTGGTTGGCTGCCACTACCAGTTCGCCAGTTTGCGGATGTGCGTAGTCCTTGGCTGCAACTTTGCCAACAACGTACTCAACCGGTACCTCAATCTGGGTAACTGCGTCTTTTTCCAACTGACGGATGTGACGGGCAGTCACACGACGACCGGTTTCAACAACCACGGCACCATTGGCCACGATGTCGAAGGTCGCAGTTTCGCCACGCAGGCGCTCCGGCACCAGATCCATCATCAACTTGCCATCTTTGACCTCGAAACCGATGGTTTCGAAGAAGGTGGCCAGGATTTGTTCGGAAGTGAAGTCCAGGGCGCGCAGAATAATGGATGCCGGCAGTTTGCGACGACGGTCGATACGGACAAACAGGTTGTCTTTCGCATCGAACTCGAAGTCCAGCCAGGAGCCACGGTAGGGGATAACGCGAGCGTTATACAGCACCTTACCGGATGAATGTGTTTTGCCTTTATCGTGGTCGAAGAAGACGCCCGGGCTGCGGTGCAGCTGGGAAACGATAACCCGCTCGGTACCATTGATAACAAAGGTGCCGTTCTCGGTCATGAGCGGAATTTCGCCCATGTATACTTCTTGTTCCTTGATGTCTTTGACGGTGCCGGCAGCTGCTTCACGGTCGTACAGAACCATACGAAGCTTGACACGCAGCGGCGCGGAGTAGGTCACTCCACGGATCTGGCATTCTTTTACGTCAAATACCGGCTCACCCAGGCGATAGCTGACATACTGAAGCTCAGCACTACCGGAGTAACTGGTGATCGGGAAAACGCTACGGAAAGCGGCCTCTAGGCCATATTCACCTTCCGGGTCAGCCTCGATGAACTGCTTGAAGGAGTCCAGCTGAATGGACAACAGATAAGGCGTGTCCAGTACCTGGTCTCGCTTACCGAAGTCCTTACGAATGCGTTTTTTTTCGGTATAAGAGTAAACCATAGGGTTCCTCAGCTCGCTGATAAGTGACCCACTCTGTCCCGCGGGACAGCTCTGTCTCAACACCGTTTTGTGTTGGCCCGGACGAAAGAAGACAGTCCGGATTGCTGGTGCACCGAGAGTCGTAAACGGTGTGAAATGCTCTCAGTCTACAGCGCAAAAAGGCTGGTGAACAAAAATTCACCAGCCCTAGCCTGTTTTATCAGGCTAATCTACATAAATGCAGATTATTTGATCTCAACAGAAGCACCGGCAGCTTCCAGCTCTTTCTTCAGAGCTTCAGCTTCGTCTTTGGAGACGGCTTCTTTCAGGTTAGCCGGAGCAGCTTCTACCAGATCTTTGGCTTCTTTCAGGCCCAGACCGGTAGCGCCACGAACGGCTTTGATGACGGCAACTTTGTTGGCACCGGCAGCAGTCAGAACTACGTCGAACTCGGTCTTCTCTTCTACTGCTTCAGCGGCCGGACCGGCAGCAACAGCAACAGCGGCAGAAACACCGAATTTCTCTTCCATAGCTTCGATCAGCTCAACAACTTCCATTACGGACATGGAAGCAACGGCTTCGATGATTTGGTCTTTAGTGATAGACATGACAAAAATTCCTGATGTTGAATAAACTCAAACAGCCTAAATAGGCGAGAATCAAGCAGCAGCTTGCTTCTGATCACGCACAGCAGCGATGGTACGAACCAGCTTGCCAGCAGAGGCTTCTTTCATAGTAGCCATCAACTTCGCAATTGCTTCGTCGTAGGTCGGCAGCGTGGCCAGACGATCAATTTGTGCTGCGGCGATAAACTCACCGTTAAAAGCGCCAGCCTTGATTTCGAACTTTTGGTTCGCTTTGGCAAACTCTTTGAACAGACGAGCAGCAGCGCCCGGGTGTTCGTTAGAGAAAGCAATCAAGGTAGGACCGGTAAATGCGTCGTTCAGGCACTCGTATTCGGTACCTTCTACCGCGCGACGCAGCAGGGTGTTACGCACAACGCGCATGTACACACCGGCTTCACGAGCGGTTTTACGCAGGACGGTCATCTTGTCTACAGTGACACCGCGAGAATCGGCAACAACTGCAGAAAGAGCGCCTTTGGCAGCTTCGTTGACTTCAGCAACAATTGCCTTTTTGTCTTCGAGTCCCAATGCCATTGGCTTAACTCCTGGATTGAATCCGGGTCAAATGACCCAGTACTGACACATCCCCCCTACCTTTACAACAGAGGGGAACGATGCGGTAGCAGGATTCCAGAAGAGAAAGAATCTTTCTCGCTGGGTTTCCGGCACCGTCTACGCAGGAAACATTAAGGCTTTACAGCCTCCTGCGGTCTTGGACGGAGGTCGAAACCCCCAACCAATCAAGGCGCAAAATTATAGATTAAATTTTGCGCCTTGTAAAACCCATCAATTAGGCCTGAGCTTCCAGAGAAGCTTGGTCTACGGCAACACCGGCACCCATGGTGGTGGAGATGCTGACTTTCTTGATGAATTGACCTTTGGCGGAAGAGGGCTTGCCTTTTTTCAGGGCAACCAGCAGAGCTTCCAAGTTTTCTTTCAGCTGAACTTCGTTGAAAGAAACCTTACCCAGAGTGGTATGGATGATACCATTCTTGTCGTTACGGTAACGAACCTGACCAGCCTTGGCGTTCTTGACAGCTTCGGCAACGTTAGGAGTTACAGTACCAACTTTCGGGTTCGGCATCAGGCCGCGCGGGCCCAGGATTTGACCCAGTTGACCAACAACGCGCATGGCATCCGGGGATGCGATAACTACGTCGAAGTTCATCTCGCCTTTCTTAACCAGATCGGCCAGGTCATCCATACCTACCAGGTCAGCACCGGCAGCTTTAGCTGCTTCGGCATTGGCACCTTGGGTAAATACGGCAACGCGTACATCACGACCGGTACCGTGCGGCAGTACAGTAGCACCACGTACGTTCTGGTCAGATTTACGAGCGTCGATACCCAGGTTGACAGCAACGTCAACGCTTTCAACGAACTTGGCGGTAGCCAGTTCTTTCAGCAGGGCAATGGCTTCGTTGATGGAGTACTCTTTGGTACCGTCAACTTTTTCGCGAATAACGCGCATACGCTTGGAAAGTTTAGCCATTGTCTTAATCCTCCACTACCAGACCCATGGAACGAGCGGAGCCTGCGATGCAACGTACTTTTGCATCCAGATCGGCACCGGTCATATCCGGTTCTTTGGTCTTGGCGATTTCTTGCAGCTGGGCTACGGTCACCTTACCAACCTTGTCTTTGTTCGGCTTGGCAGAACCAGACTTGATGCCAGCAGCTTTCTTCAGCAGGAAGGAAGCAGGCGGAGTCTTGGTTTCGAAGGTGAAGGAACGGTCGCTGTAAACGGTGATCACGACCGGGGTCGGTGAACCTTTTTCCAGCTTTTCTGTACGAGCGTTGAACGCCTTACAGAATTCCATGATGTTAACACCGTGTTGACCCAGTGCAGGACCAACGGGAGGAGACGGGTTGGCTGCACCAGCAGCAACCTGCAGCTTGATATAAGCTGTGACTTTCTTAGCCATTAGGAAATTACCTCAAAAATGGGTTCTAGCGCCTCGGAGACATGCTCCTGCAAACGGCTCCCCAACTAATAAAGGGGCAGCGAATTATAGAGATATTCGCTGCCCCTGACAACTGTTGAGTGAACAGAAATCAATCAGCCCTTTTCGACCTGACCGAAATCCAGCTCAACGGGAGTAGAACGACCGAAGATCAGTACAGAAACCTTCACGCGGCTCTTCTCGTAGTCCACCTCTTCAACGGTTCCATTGAAGTCGGCAAACGGACCATCGGCAACCCGCACCATTTCACCCGGTTCAAACAGGGTTTTCGGACGCGGCTTGTCGTGGGCATCCTGCAGACGGTTCAGGATGGCATCGGCCTCTTTGTCGGAGATCGGTGCCGGACGGTCGGAAGTACCGCCGATGAAGCCCATGACGCGCGGTACGTTACGCACCAGGTGCCATGTGGTTTCATCCATGATCATCTGAACCAGGACATAGCCCGGGAAAAACTTGCGCTCACTCTTGCGCTTCTGGCCTGCACGCATCTCGACCACTTCTTCGGTCGGGACCAGTACTTCACCGAACATGTCTTCCATGCCATGCATCTTGATATGCTCGCGCAGGGATTTGGCGACACGGCCTTCATAGCCGGAAAACGCCTGCACGACATACCATCTCATACGCTGTTCACGTTGTTCAGTCATGGCTTATCCTTACACACCGGTAATCAGGTTGACCAACCAGACCAAGGCGCCGTCCAGAACGAACAGCAGCAGCCCCATCACGGCGGTCACCGCCAGCACAATCAGGGTTGTCTGAATGGCTTCCTGACGGGTTGGCCATACGACCTTGCGGACTTCCAGGCGAGACTCACGGGCGAATGCCAGTGTTGCCTTCCCTTTGGTGGTTTGCAGGGCTACTGCACCGGCAGCAGCGATGACAATGACCACACCCAAGGCGCGGACGGCAGCAATAACATCGCTCAGTAGATAATTACCTACTACAGCGGCCACCAGGATAATGAAAACCAGGCCCCAAAGCAGGGTATCCTTGCTTCCGCCCTGGTTCTCAGAACTAACACTCATACAACCCACCTGTATCTGACGTAACCAAAGACACAAAAGCCCCGTACGAGACGAGGTATATGGCAGGGGCGGCAGGACTCGAACCCGCAACCATCGGTTTTGGAGACCGCTGTTCTACCAATTCGAACTACGCCCCTGCATAAGAAAGCCCCTATTATAGGGGCTTTGCTTTATTTATGTAAGCCAAAGATTAAGCGATAACTTTAGCTACAACACCAGCACCTACGGTACGGCCACCTTCACGGATAGCGAAACGCAGGCCGTCGTCCATTGCGATCGGTGCAATCAGGGTAACAACCATCTTGATGTTGTCGCCCGGCATTACCATCTCTACGCCTTCCGGCAGTTCGATGGTACCGGTCACGTCGGTAGTACGGAAGTAGAACTGCGGACGGTAGCCTTTGAAGAACGGGGTATGACGACCACCTTCTTCTTTGGACAGCACGTACACTTCAGATTCAAACTTGGTGTGCGGCTTGATGGTGCCCGGCTTGGCCAGTACCTGACCACGCTCTACGTCTTCACGCTTCACGCCACGCAGCAGTGCACCGATGTTCTCGCCTGCACGACCTTCGTCCAGCAGCTTACGGAACATTTCAACGCCGGTACAGGTGGTCTTGGTGGTATCTTTGATACCAACGATTTCCACTTCTTCACCAACTTTAACGATACCGCGCTCTACACGACCGGTAACTACAGTACCACGGCCAGCGATAGAGAATACGTCTTCGATCGGCATCAGGAACGGCTGGTCAATCGCACGCTCCGGCTCCGGAATGTAGCTGTCCAGGTGGCCAGCCAGTTCCAGGATCTTCTCTTCCCACTGAGCTTCGCCTTCCAGCGCTTTCAGTGCGGAACCACGGACTACCGGCAGGTCATCACCCGGGAAGTCGTACTCGGACAGCAGTTCGCGAACTTCCATCTCGACCAGTTCCAGCAGCTCTTCGTCATCTACCATGTCACACTTGTTCATGAACACGATGATGTACGGAACGCCTACCTGACGACCCAGCAGGATGTGCTCACGAGTCTGCGGCATCGGGCCGTCAGTCGCTGCTACTACCAGGATCGCGCCGTCCATCTGGGCAGCACCGGTGATCATGTTTTTAACGTAGTCGGCGTGACCCGGGCAATCTACGTGGGCGTAGTGACGGGTAGCGGTGTCGTATTCTACGTGGGAGGTGTTGATGGTGATACCACGCTCACGCTCTTCCGGTGCCTTGTCGATCTGGTCGAAGGCGAAAGCTTTACCACCGAAGTGCTTGGCCAGCACGTTGGTGATAGCTGCAGTCAGGGTGGTTTTACCGTGGTCAACGTGGCCGATGGTACCCACGTTAACGTGCGGTTTATTACGCTCAAATTTTTCTTTAGACATGATCGTCCCTCTAAACTAACGCTGAGTACGCGGTGGCAAGCTAACCACAGAACAGTTTATATGATGGATTTGAATCTGGTGGGAAAGAGAGAGGTACTGATGGCTGGTTCGCTTGCCGAACTCACCCTAGGGTGCGGCTCTGCTAACGCCTGAGCCATATCAGCATCTTGGAGCGGGCAGCGGGAATCGAACCCGCATCATCAGCTTGGAAGGCTGAGGTAATAGCCATTATACGATGCCCGCATTTCTCTAACCCAAAGAACTCAAACCGCAGAGAAATATGGTGGAGGGAGAAGGATTCGAACCTTCGAAGGCAGAGCCGTCAGATTTACAGTCTGATCCCTTTGGCCGCTCGGGAACCCCTCCAGACGCCAGATTGTCACAACGGTAATTCTGCTTGCACCCGTTGTGTTTATCGCTTTTGCACCGCAAATAGACGACAGACAGTCAAGCGTCGCGCATTTTATTGTAAGGTTTTGGGGGATGCAACCATTGAACCCGGCAAAATATGCTTTATTGCTGGGAAGTTTGCAAAAAAGCGGGGGCAAACAAGCCAATCCTGCTGCGTCCCTTGTCGCTCCCCCACCCTTGGTGTATGGTCGCCGTGCCCAAGAAACAGTGATGACACCATGACGACAGAGCATAACCCCTATCTGCAATTCACCCGCGAACAATGGGCGTTATTGCGCGATTCGGTCCCCCTGACCCTGACCGAACACGATCTGCAGACCCTGCGCGGGATCAACGAGAAGGTGTCATTGCGGGAAGTGGAAGAGATCTATCTGCCTCTCTCCCGCCTGCTCAATCTCTATGTCAAAGCCAAACAGCGTCGCAGCCGGGTGCTGGAGCAGTTTCTCGGCCAGTCCCGCGGCAAGGGCACTTATATTATCAGCATTGCCGGCAGCGTGGCGGGGGGCAAAAGCACCACGGCCCGTATTCTGCAGGCCCTGTTGGAGCGCTGGCCGGAACATCCACGGGTGGAGCTGGTCACCACCGACGGCTTCCTCTATCCCAACAAGGTACTGGAAGAGCGCGGCCTGATGCGCCGCAAGGGGTTCCCGGAATCCTACGACATCCGCCATCTGGTGGAGTTTGTCGCCAACATCCGCGCTGGTCACGAGAAGGTCGAAGCGCCGGTTTACTCCCACCTTATCTACGACATCATTCCCGATGAGAAGAAGGTGGTGGAGCAGCCGGACATCCTGATCCTGGAAGGGCTCAATGTGCTGCAAAGCGGCATGGATTACCCTCAGGAGCCCCATCGGGTCTTCGTGTCGGACTTCGTCGACTTCTCCATCTATGTGGATGCCGATGCCGAACTGCTGCGCACCTGGTATATCGAACGCTTCCTGAAATTCCGCAGCGGCGCCTTCTCGGATCCCGACTCCTACTTCCATAACTACGCCAAGCTGGCGGAGAGTGAGGCGACCCAGATCGCCAGCAACATCTGGCAAGATATCAACTATCTGAATTTGCAAGAAAATATCTTGCCAACGCGTGAGCGAGCCAACCTGATCATGACCAAGGGCCATGAGCACGCCATCGAGCAGATCAAACTGCGCAAATGATGACGGCGGTTGCCGGATAACGAAGAGGGGGCCCGCGGGCCCCCTCTTCTTGTTTGGCATCATGAGCGGCCTTGCTGACCCTCAGTCGCCCCGGCGCAGGGAGAGCTCGCCCCCCAGATAGTATTTGATCCCTTCACCTGTCTCCAGTCGCAGGGCGCCGCGATCGTCGATGCCACGAGCGATGCCGCGGATCTCCTGATCCCCCATCAGCAGGCGCACAGGGCGACCGGCAAAGTGATCGAGCCGGTTCCACTCATCGACAAAGCTTGCCAGCCCCTGCTGCTCAAAGGTGTGCAGCGCCCGCTGCAGATGGACGATCATCCGGGCCGCCAACTGATTGCGATCCACCAGTTCCGGATTGATGTGACGCAGCTCAGCCCAGGCCTGATCAATCTTCTCACCTTCGCGGGCAGGCATCGCCAGATTGAGACCAATGCCGATCACCAGATGACAACTGGCCCCGGCGCTACCGCTCATCTCCACCAGTATTCCCGCCAGCTTGCGGCCCTGATAGTAGAGGTCGTTCGGCCACTTGAGCTCGACGCCTTGATAGCCAAGGGACTCCAGCGCTTCAACCACTGCCACGCCGACCGCCAGACTCAGCCCCATGGCCGCCGCCATGCCTTGTTCGAGTCGCCAGTACATGCTGAGGATCAGCTGGCAACCAAACGGCGAAATCCAGGGTTTGCCACGACGACCGCGCCCGGCTGTCTGACACTCGGCCAGACAGCTCTCGCCAGAGCGCAGCTCATTGACCCGATCCAGCAGGTGTTGATTGGTCGAGCCAATGACCGGAAAACAGTGCACCGGTGCCATCGGGGCCAGTGCCTGCAAGGTAGCCTGATCATAGAGCGCCATCGGCACCGCCAACCGGTAGCCCTTGCCGGTCAGGCTAAAGAGATCCAACCCCAGCTCCTTGAGCGCCGCCATGTGTTTGCTCACCGCCGCCCGGCTGATGCCGAGCTGCTCACCCAGCTGTTCGCCGGAGTGAAACTGGCCGTCGCTAAGCAGGGTGATCAGGGTCTGTCTGATGGGAGTCAACGTCATGAGAGCACCTCGTCGAGCCAGGTTTCACCATGCGCCCCCATAAAGCGCACCTCGTGCTCCAACACCACGCCAAACGTCTGCTCCACGCTGTCGCGGACATGAGCCGCCAGCGCGATCAGCTCCATGGCACTGGCGCCCCCTAGATTGACCAGTACCAGCGCCTGCTCCTGATGGACGGCGGCGCGGCCGATGGCGAAACCTTTCAGACCGCACTGATCGATGAGCCAGCCCGCAGCCAGCTTGGCCTGCCCTTCTCCGGCCGGATAGCAGGGCATCTGCGGGTAGCGCACCTTGAGCGACTCCGCCAGCGCGGCAGGCACCACCGGATTTTTGAAGAAGCTACCGGCATTGCCGAGCACGGCGGGATCCGGCAGTTTGGCCATGCGGGTGGCACAGACGGTATCGAAGATGACCTGCGCCGAAGGCGCGTCACCGAGCGCCGCCAGTGGGCCATAGCCCAGCACCGGTTGCCACCCCTTGGGCAGTTTGAGCCCGACGGCAGTGATCAGGTGGGAATCCTGATACTCGTGTTTGAAGATACTGTCGCGATAACCGAAGCGGCACTCTGCCGCCGCGATCCGTTCTATCTCGCCACTCTGCCAGTTGAACGCCTCGACATAGGCGCAGAAGTCGGCCAGCTCAACGCCATAGGCACCGATATTCTGCACCGGCGCTGCACCGACTGTGCCGGGAATGAGCGCCAGATTCTCCAGCCCGAACCAGCCCTGTTGCAAGGTATGGCGCACCAGCTGATGCCAATCTTCACCGGCCGCAACATGGAGCAACCAGTGATCGCCACCATCTTCAGCGGTAATCCCCTTGAGCCGGTTGAGCACCACCAGACCGAGAAAATCGGTGGTGAAGAGCATGTTGCTGCCGCCGCCCAGATTGAGGCGCGGCAGCTGGTTGAACTGCGGATCGGCACGCAGGGTCGCCAGATCGGCAACCTGCTCCACCTCGGCCAGCCAGAGGCAATACGCATCGAGGGCAAGGGTGTTGAGCTTCAACAAGGAGGCGTTGGCATTCAGTTTCATCGGTCTATCCCGGCTTGGTGCAAGGGCGCAGTCTACCTCAAGTTGCCCCATGACGAAAAACCCGAGCCCTTTTCGGGGGAATAGCAGTGGTTTAGAGTAGGCGACTTCAACTGCTGAGGAATAACTCATGAACAACCAGTTTGCCGTCATCGGCCTGGGCCTGTTTGGCAGCGCGCTGTGCGAAGAGCTGCAACGGCAAGATGCCGAAGTACTGGCCATCGATATCGACGAGAGCAAGACCCGGCAAATCGCCGCCCTCTGCAATCACGTTATCGTGGCCGACGCCACCGATGAGGCCACCGTGGCCGAGCTGGGACTGGCCAATTTCGATATCGTCTTCGTTGCCATCGGTGACAACCTGGAGACCAGCATCCTCACCACCCTCGTCTTGAAAGAGGCGGGCGTGAAGAAGGTGTGGGTCAAGGCGCGCGACAAGTTCCACGCCAAGATCCTGCAGAAAGTGGGCGCCGACAAGGTGATCAACCCGGAGTGGGACATGGGCCGCCGGGTCGCCCAGAGCATGCTGGACAACCGGCTGTTCGACTATCTGGAGCTGGGCCACGACATGGTGCTGACCGAGTTCGTGATTGGCCTACAACAGAACGGCCGGGAACTAGGCGACTTCCATCTGCTGCAACAGAGCGATTTCCAGCTGCTCGCCATCAAGCGTGGTGATGTGCTGCACAACGTGCTGACCGGCAAGATGGAGCTGCAACTGGGCGACATCCTGATCCTGGCGGGCAACAAGCACGCCATCGACCACTGGCTCGAAACCCTATGATCAACTGGCGCAGCAGCTACGCCTTCGCCCTCCATCGGGAGCAGGACTCTCGCTGGAGCGAAGCCCGGCTGATCCTCGGCAGCTTTCTGATCATTCTGCTGATTGGCACCATCTTTCTGGTGCAACCCTCCAGCCACAATGGCGAGGTCACCTTCGTCAACGCCCTGTTTACCGCCACCTCGGCCATCAGCGTGACAGGTCTTGGCGTGGTGGATACCGGCACCGCCTTTACCCTGCAGGGGCAGATTTTCCTGCTGATGCTGATGGAGATCGGCGGTCTGGGCCAGATGACCATGACCCTGCTGCTGATCGCCATCTTCAGCAAACGGGTCGGCCTACGCCAGCAGGTACTGGCCAAGGAGGCGCTGGGACAGGAAGGCTCGGTCAACATCATTCAGCTGGTCAAACGGATCGTGCTGTTCGCCTTTATCGCCCAATTGATCGGTACCGGCATCATGGCGATCCGCTGGGTGCCCGAGATGGGTTGGGTGCACGGCCTCTATGTCAGCTTCTTCCACGCAGTATCGGCCTTCAACAACGCCGGGTTTTCGCTGTTTGCCAACAACCTGATGGACTATAGGGACGACCCCATCATCAGCCTGACCATCGCCGGTCTGCTGATCCTGGGGGGGATCGGCTTTACCGTCATCGTCGATCTGGTGCGCAACCGCCGCTGGCGCAAGCTGAAGCTGCACAGCAAGCTGATGCTGCTGATGACCCCGGCGCTGCTGCTGGCCGGTACCCTGATGTTCTGGCTGCTGGAACACAACAACCCGGGCACCCTCGGCAAGGCCGGTATCGGTGGCCAGCTGCTGGCTGCCTTCTTCCAGTCTGCCAGCGCCCGTACCGCCGGTTTCAATACCATAGATATCGGGCTGATGACCCCGGCGGCGTTGCTGTTCCTGATGATGCTGATGTTTATCGGTGCCGGTGCCACCTCCACCGGTGGCGGTATCAAAGTCACCACCTTCGCGGTCGTGCTGCTGGCGACCAAGGCGTTTCTGACCAAGCGGCCCCATGTCACCGCTTTTGGCCGCACCCTGTCGCCCCAGATCGTGACCCGCTCGCTGGCCATCATCATCGTCAGCACCATGGTGCTGATGCTGGCGATGTTCCTGCTGATGGTGACCGAGGATCTGCCGTTCGACAAAATCATGTTCGAGACCATCTCGGCATTTGCCACCGTCGGCCTCTCCACCGGCATCACCGCCTCCCTGAGCGAGCCGGGCAAGCTGATCCTGGTGCTGGTGATGATCTGCGGCCGTCTCGGCCCCCTGACCCTGGCCTTTATGCTGGCCCGCCCGGTCGAGACCCGCATCCGTTATCCGGAAGAGAACGTCTATACCGGCTGACCAGCCATGAACACGGGGCAGCCACTGGCTGCCCCGTTTTTTTATTCGGCTTGTTGCTGCGCCTTGAGCCAGCGCCCCGGGCTCACCCCCAGCTCCCGCTCGAATGCCCGACCAAAGGCAACACTGCTGCTGTATCCCGCACCCAGCGCCACCTGCACCATGGGCTCCCCCGCCAGCAGTTGCTGGCAGGCGCACGCCATGCGCCAGCGGGTCAGATAACCAAGCGGCGCTTGACCGACCCGCTCCTGAAACCTCGCGGCAAAGCGGGCCCGCGACATGCCGGCCTCCCGCGCCAGCGTGGCCACCGTCCAGGGTTCATCCCCACGCTGATGCATCACCGAGATCGCCTTGGCCAACTGGGGATCGGAAATACCTGCCAGCATCCCCTGCTGACACACCCCTTGCTCGACCAGATGACGCAGCAGCAGGATCAACAGTACCTCCAGCAAGCGGGAGATCAGCGGATCCTGCCCGTAGCGGGGGTGAAACGCCTCGTCAAACAGCTGACTCAGCACCGGCGTCAGGACAGGCAACTCACGTAGCGGCAGCACCAGCGAGCCCGGTAATGCCAGTTGCAACGGCGATGATCCCCCCTTGCCGAATACGACATTGGCGCACACCAAATCACAACCCCCCAGAGTTCTGGGTTCAAGCTTGTGAGGACGTCCCCGAGGGAACAGGATCAGAGTCGGCTCCTCGAGCAGCAAGCTGGCTCCCCCCTCTTCACGCAGCATGACGGCACCGCTGCGCAGCAGATGAAGATGTCCGCCACTCGGGTAATCATCACTGGAGGAGTTCTGGCACAGGTTGCCGGCGAAGAAGATCTTGGCTTCGGGGGAGGCATGAACCAACAGGGCAGAGAGCGGATCCATATTTGAGACTAATAGTATTTATTTGCAGACGATGAGTGATAAACCGTATCACGAATGACGGCACACTGTCTCCCGTACCTTCACTACCACAGGAGAAGATCATGAGCCGTATCCAACCCGTATCCCAACCGCAACCCGCAGCTGCCCAGACCCTGGCCACCCTGCAACGCAATCTGGGTATGGTGCCCAACCTCTACGCTACCCTGGCCCACTCGCCAGCCCTGCTCAATGGCTTCCTGGCCTTTGCCGAGGCGCTTGGCAAGGGGCGTCTCACTGCCCCACAACGGGAGTTGCTGGCACTGGCCATAGGTCAAGCCAACGCCTGCCAATACTGTTTGTCTGCCCACACACTGCTCGCGGGCAAGGCCGGATTCTCGGCCCAGGAGATCCGGGCTGCCCGGCTCGGCCAGGCCTCGGCTCCCCTTGATCACGCCCTGCTGCAACTGGCAACAGCGCTGGTCAGTCAGCGCGGGGTGATCAGTGACGAGCAGCTTGCTAGCGCCCGTGCCGCAGGCGTAGATGACGAGCTGCTGCTGGAGGTGCTCGGCCAGGTGGTGGTCAATACCCTGACCAACTATGGCAACCACCTGGCGGCGACCGAGATCGACTTCCCGCCCGTCACTCTGACCCCTTAAACAAGGAGCCCCCATGCAGCAACATGACAAAGGCTTTCTGGTCGCTCTGGCGGGCGTGGTATTGACCCTGCTCTGGATCGGCGTCTTCAAGTTTACCCCGACAGAGGCAGCCGCCATCAAACCACTGGTAGCCAGCCACCCCTTGATGAGCTGGCTCTATGGCCCCCTGTCGGAACAGAGCGTATCGAACCTGATCGGGGTGGTCGAGATAGTGATCGCCATCGGGCTGGTCGTGGGTCTGTGGCAACCTCGCATCGGTTACTGGTGCAGCATGGGGGCTATCGTCACCTTCCTGGCGACGCTGAGCTTCCTGCTGACTCTGACAGGTGTCTGGAAGATGGTTGACGGCGTGCCAGTCACCGAGTTCTTCCTGTTCAAGGACCTGGTGTTTCTCGGTGTGGTTCTGCACTACCAGCACAGGATCCGTGCCAGCTTGTCCACTCAGGCAGCCTGACAACAATGCCTTTGGCGCCCAGGATGGGCGCCTTTTTTCGTTATGCAGCACTGGTCTGGCGCTTGCTGGTCGTCTTGCGCGGTCGGGGCCCGCCAGTCTTGCGCTTGGTAAAACGCCGCTTGCCGGCCCTCGGTGCCTCCTTGGGCAGGGCGCTGAAGCTGGCGCCGGAGTCCTGCCGCGCCCCCTCGATCAGACCGTTGAGCTGCTCGGTGAGCGGCCCCATAAACTGCTGATAGCTGCCGTGGCGCTCGGCGATCTGGCCGAGGCTCTGCTCCCACAGCGCCGTCATATCCGGCGTGGTGGCCGTCGCAGGCAGCGCCTGTACCAGCGCCCGCCCGGTCGGGGTCGCCTTGATGCTCTTGCCCTGACGCACCAGAAAGCGACGCTTGAACAGCAGGTCGATGATACCCGCCCGGGTCGCTTCTGTGCCGAGGCCATCGGTGTCGCGCAGGGTCTTGCGGATCTCGGGATCCTGCACATAACGAGCGATGCCGGTCATAGCCGCCAGCAGGGTGGCATCGGTGAACGACTTGGGCGGCTGGGTCATCTTCTCCTGCAGTTCGCCCCGCTCGCACAGCAGTTGCTCTCCCTCTTTCAGGGCAGGCAGCGTGCCCGCCTTCTCTTCGTCGTCATCCTCCTCCACTCCGAGCAGCGCCTTCCAGCCCGCCTTGAGGATTCGCCGCGCCTTGGCCTGAAACAGGCCACCGGCGATGCGCAGCAGCACCTTGCTGTCGTTGTATTCGAACGGGGGATAGAACTGTAGCAGATACTGGCGGGCAATCAGGCCATAGAGCTTCGCCTCGTCGGCCCCCAGTGTGGCGGGGTTGCCCTGCTTCTCGGTGGGGATGATGGCGTGGTGGGCATCCACCTTGCTATCGTTCCACGCCTTACTGCGGATCTTGCCATCAGCCTCGCTCACCGCCTTGGCCAGTGCAGGCGCTGTAGCGGCGATGGCACCGCGCACCTGCTCGGCCCGCTTGAAGTGGTCGGTCGGCAGATAGCGGCTGTCGGAACGCGGATAGGTGATGAGCTTGTGACGCTCGTAGAGGCTCTGGCAGATATCGAGCACCCGCTTGGCATCCATACCGAACCGTTTGGCGGCATCGATCTGCAGGCTGGAGAGGTTGTAGGGCAGCGGCGCCGCCTGCTTGCGGGCATGCTCCTCCACCGATTCGACCTGTGCCGGTTGGCCGTTAATCCGACTCACCACCTTGTCGGCCAGCGCCCGGTTGAGCACCCGCCCCTCCTCATCTTGCCACGGCAGGCAGGCTTCCGATGGCAGCCACTTGGCGGTGAAGCGCTCGTTGCTATCGGTCAGCAGATGGGCCAGCACCTCGTAGAAGGGTTTGGGGACGAAGGCCTCGATCTCGAGATCCCGCCGCACCACCAGCCCCAGCAGCGGGGTCTGCACCCGACCGACCGAGAGCAGCTCGCTACAACCGGCCTTGCGGCCGAGCAGGGTATAGGCGCGGGTCATGTTGATGCCGTAGAGCCAGTCGGCCCGACTGCGGGCCAGCGCCGAGACCGCCAGCGGTACGAATTCCTTGTTGTCCCTCAGCTTCTCGAGAGCGCGGCGCACCGCTGGCGGGTTGAGATCGCTGATGAGGCAACGCTGCACCGGCTTGGTTTTCGGGTAGCCGAGAAAGTCGATCACCTCGTCCACCAGCAACTGCCCTTCCCGGTCCGGGTCACCGGCATTAACCACGCAGTCCGCCTGCTTGATCAGTCGCTTGATGACGGTGAGCTGGGCTTTGGTCTTGGGCTTGGCCACCAGCTGCCACTGGGCGGGGATGATGGGGAGATGCTCCATCCGCCACTGCTTGAAGGCGGCGTCATAGGCATCGGGCTCGGCCTGCTCCAGCAGATGGCCGATACACCAGGTGACCACATCACCCTGGGCGGTTTCGATAAAACCGTCGCCCTTCTTGTGGGGCTTGGGCAGGGCATCGGCAATGGCACGGCCCAGCGTGGGCTTCTCGGCGATAAAGAGTCGCATCGGTGGCTACCTGCAATACTGTATATGCAGACAGTATACAACTGCCACCGCGAAAGCCCAACTGCCCCTACTCGTCGAACGGGTGATCGTGGATGGCGGCAAACAGCCGCGCCTGATTGAGCAGCGGCGCATAGTGGAAGGCATTTTCGCCATCTTCCGCCAGCAGGTAGTCGGTCAGCTGTTCGCGCACCGCCTCTTGCAGGGTCTCCAGCTTCCACGGTTTGGCAAGGTAGTAGTGCAAACCGCCGCGGTTGACCGCATCGACGGTGGCCTCCAGCCCCGCTTGTCCGGTCAGCAGCAATTTGCGGCTGGCCCGGGTGGAGGCTCGCCGGTTCAGCTCCACCAGAAAATCGACTCCCAGGGTTCCCGGCATGATGTGGTCACAGAGGATCAGCGCCAGCTTGTTGCCGTCGTGCTCCCACTCCTCCACCACCGCTCGCGCCTCATCGACGCTCTCGGCGGCTTCCAGTTCGAAGTGGGAGCGGAACGGGGCGAGATCGTGGATCACCGCATCCAGCACCTCCCGCTCATCGTCCACACACAGGATCAGATAGTGTTTGTTCATTGCTCCTCCTTGGCGACATGGTTTGGCACGCCGCGCGATTGATGCTGGCGACGGCTCAGGCCGCATGCTCCTTGTTGTGATGAGGTTCGCCCCCGTAACCGGCCTGCCCCATGCCGTCCAGCGGTAGACAGACCCGCATCCGGGTGTAACGGCCCGGTTCGGAGGCCACCTCGATCCGGCCGTGGTGCTGCTGAACTATCTGCAACGAGACACTCAGACCAATCCCGAGGCCGAAATGGCCCTCCCGCTTGGTGGTGAAGTTGAGATCGAAGATCCGCTGCCACAGCTCGGGCTCGATGCCGCAACCACTATCCTCTATCTCCACCATGACCCACTCGGGATCCAGCAACCCGGTGCGAATGGTGAGTCGCCCCGGGCCGCTCATGGCATCCAGACTGTTGGCGATCAGGTTGGTCCACACCTGCTGCAGGGCGATGGGGTGACAGCGCACCAGCGGCAGCGGCTGGTACTCCTTGCAGAGATCATGATGCTTGAGGCGGTTTTCGAAAATCATCAAGGTATCTTCCAGCCCCTCGTGCAGGTCCACCAGCGAGGGTTCATCCCTGTCCTGCCGGGCATACTGCTTGAGGCTCTTGACCAGATCGCCGATGCGACGGGCGCACACCTCGATATTGCGCAGGAAGCTGCCGGTCTGCTGGAACAGCTCCAGCCGGGAGAGCAGCGCCTCCCGCTCGTCGGCAGTGCGGCTGGCAAACCAGCGTTGCCAGTTCAGCTCGTCATCCAGATTCATCTGCACCGCCAGCCGCGCCTGCTGGCGATCGCCAAAGCGCCCTTCAGCCTGCCGGGTCTTGTCACGGATCTCGCTGGTCGAGACCGGCTGGGAAGAGAGCGCCTGACAGAGGGTCTGGTTGCCCAGCCCCTTGATGGGTGCTGGCAGCTCGAGATTGACCAGATCGGGGATGGCGGCCCGCAGAGTCTCGCTGCCACGAATAATGGCCGCCACCGGGTTGTTCAGCTCGTGGGCAACACCAGCCACCAGCTGGCCTAGCATCGCCATCTTTTCGCTCTCCACCAGCTGGGCGTAGGCGGCATCGAGGGAGTTGAGGGTCTGTTGCAACCGCATCTCGGTACGGATGCTGTTTTGCAGACGGCGGTTGAAGTGGCGCAGCAGCAGGTTGGTAAAGGAGGGGAGCAGTTCGCTGCGCGCCTGCATCACCCGGGAGAATTGCAGCTTGTCGAGCTTGATCACCTCGGCACCGGTCAGGGTCACGCCGGTGGTGAAGGCGGGTTCGCCGGTGACGAAGGACATGCCCCCCACCAGCGAGCCGGTACGGTAGTGCACCACCTCCTGATCGATCCCCTGCTCGTCCCGCTTGCGCAGCACCACCTCCCCCTTGGCGATAAACCAGAGGAAGCTGTTGGGCTCCCCCTCGCGGGTCAGCACATGGCCCGGGCTGTAGTGGCGGCAGACCCGCTCCTCGTCATTGCCCTCGAAAAACTGGTAGAGGCCGTCGATCACCACCCGGGAGAGTTCTTCATCGCTGCAGTGGGTGTAATCCATAAAGCCCTGCCGATAGGCTGCCAACTGGCGATCGACGTGGGCTCGCAGCAGCTTCTGGTTGTCGAGCACGGCGGCATAGCTCAGCAGATCCGCCTCGGGACGCTGCAATACAAAGTGGCTCGCCTGCTCGATCACCGCCCGGCGCAGGCTGCCATCGCGCCAGGGGCGTTGCAGGTAGTAGTCGAGACGACCGAGGTTCACCGCCTCGATGATCGATTTCATCTCGGGCTGGCTGCCCAGCAGGATCTTGCGGCACGCCTCATGACGGCTGCCGAGGCGGATCAGAAAATCGGCCCCTCGCCCATCCCCCAGCTCGCTGTCACACACCACTACGGCGGGTGGCTGCCCCTTGCGATCCAGCTCGTCCAAGGCCAGCTCAGCCGACCCCTGACCGACTACCACCACCAGCGCGAAATGGCCGAGCAGCGGAGCCAACTCCTGTTCGAATTCGGCCAGCAGTTGCACGTTGGCGGCGACACACAGCAGTGAGAAAGGGCTCATCAGCGACACTCCGTTGAGGCTCACTGCTCACTATATCAGCGAATCTTGTGGGGTTTTGCGAGGGGGCTAACAGCTGTCGCGGAAAGTGCACAAATAGATAAAACAGAAAACAACTGAATTTAATTCGATAAATGTGTCAATGGCGAAATAAAAGGCAAAATGTGACAACAATCAAAAATATAAACCATGATGAAGGTCAACGCCTTATCCCTATCATTACTACTACTATTGGACTAGTACTATGTAGGTAATTATTGACCGTAGGAAAACGCCGCCATGATTGGAAAACTGATAAGAAAAACCTGGTTCTGGCTCCTGCTGCTCGGGGCCCTGCTGGGTGTCGCGGCACTGGGTGTCACCGTGACCGTGCTGCACAAGACCAGCTCCACCGAATTCTGCGTCTCCTGCCACTCCATGCAGACTCCGCTCGCCGAGTATCAGGGCAGTGTCCACTTCCAGAACACCAAGGGGATCCGCGCCGAGTGCGCCGACTGCCACATCCCGGGCGACCCCACCTCCTACCTGTGGACCAAGATCCGCGCCGTGAAGGATATCTATCACGAGGCGATCGGCACGCTGGATACCCCGGAAAAGTATGAAGCCCACAAGCTGCGGATGGCCCAGTCCGTCTGGGACGAGCTGAAAGCCAACGACTCCGCCACCTGCCGCAGCTGCCACAGCTACGAGGCGATGGACATTCTGGCCCAGCGCCCCAATGCCCGTGCCGAGCACCCGGTCGCCATCAAGGAAGGCCAGACCTGTATCGACTGCCACCGCGGTGTCGCTCACATCATGCCTGACATGAGCGGCCTGGCTGCCGCCGGTGCCAGCGAGCTGGCGCAGGCTGCGGCCCAGACCCCGGCCAACGTCACCACCCGTTACGCCATCGCCACCACCCCGCTGTTCCTCGATGCTGCCGCCAAGACCGACGAAGGCACCCTGATGCCCTCCACCAAGGTGGAAGTGCTGGCCAACGAAAACGGCCGCGCCAAGGTGCAGATCGAAGGCTGGCAACAGGATGGTGTGAGCGAAGTGTTCTACGCCGCACCGGGCAAACGGATCCTCAGCGTACTGGTCGGCGATGCCGCCAAGAAAGCACTGGTCACCGGCCAGAGCGAAACCGACAGCGCCACCAACCTCACCTGGCATCAGGTCAAGCTGACCGCCTGGGTCGACCAAAGCCAGCTCATCGGCGATCAGGGCAAGCTGTGGCAATACGCCTCCACCCTGATGTCCAACAACTGTACCGGCTGCCACGGCCTCACCGCGCTGGATCACTTCAATGCCAACCAGTGGATCGGCGTCATCAAGGGGATGGAATCTCGTACCTCCCTGACCCCGGAACAGGCTCGCATGTTGACCCAGTATGTCCAGAAACACGCCAGTGACATGAGCGCGGCCCACTAAGGCTGGCACAGAGGAAAACCGTTATGACTTTTTTCAATGACAAGAAGACCAATCTGTCCCGCCGCAACCTGCTCAAGGGGCTCGGCGCCTGCGCAGCCCTGCCCCTGCTCGGCGGCATTTTTCCCAAGAGTGCGCTGGCGCAAGCCATCAGCACCGCATTGAGTCAGTTCCCGACCCTGGTGCCCGCCCAGAAGGGCATTCTGACTGGCGCCCACTGGGGTGCTTTCGAGGCGATCGTCGAAGATGGCCGCATGGTGCGCGTCCAGCCGGTGGCCGATGATCCGGCGCCAAACGATCTCATCGACATGGCGCCGTTCCAAGTCCACGCCAAGAACCGCATCAAATACCCCATGGTACGCAAGAGTTGGCTGGAGCACGGCCCGGGCGCCAAGCCGGAGCTGCGCGGTGCCGACCAGTGGGTGCGAGTGAGCTGGGACAAGGCGATCGAACTGGTGGCCGGTGAAATCCAGCGAGTGCAGAGTGACTTTGGCCCGCAGGCGATCCACGCCGGCTCCTACGGCTGGAAAAGCGTCGGAATGTTCCACAACAGCCGTACCCTGCTGCACCGCCTGATGAACCTCTCCGGCGGCTTCACCGGTTATGCCGGTGACTATTCCACCGGCGCGGCTCAGGTGATCATGTCCCACGTGATGGGTTCCATCGAGGTGTACGAGCAGCAGACCGCCTGGCCCAACGTGGTGGAAAACGCCGAACTGGTGGTGCTGTGGGGGGTCAACGCCCAGGTCACCCTGAAGAACAGCTGGAACATGCCGGATCACGAGGGTCAGGCCGGCTTCATGGCCCTCAAGGAGAAAGGTACCCGCGTCATCAGCATCGATCCCATCTACAACGAGACCGCCAAGATGGTCGGCGCCGAGTGGATTGCGCCGAACGCCTACACCGACGTGGCCATGATGCTGGGTGTGGCCCACACCCTCTACAGCGAGAAGAAGCACGATCAGGCTTTCCTCGATCGCTATACCGTCGGCTTCGACAAGTTCCTGAACTACCTGCTCGGCAAGGATGACGGCCAACCGAAGAGCGCCGAGTGGGCGAGCACCGTCTGCGGCGTCGATGCCAAGGTGATCCGCCAGCTGGCCCTCGACATGGCCGCCAAGCGCACCATGATCATGGCCGGTTGGGGCATGCAGCGTCAGCAGCACGGCGAACAGCCGAACTGGATGCTGGTCACTCTGGCCTCCATGCTGGGCCAGATCGGCCTGCCGGGCGGCGGCTACGGCTTCAGCTACCACTACTCCTCCGGTGGCAGCCCCACCGCTAAGGGCGGCATTCTGGCCGGTATCTCCGCCGGTAACGCACCGAAGAACAGCCCGGCCCCGATCCCGGTGGCCCGCATCGCCGACTGTCTCGCCAACCCGGGCAAGACCATCGACTTCAACGGCCGCAAGGTGACCTATCCGGACATCAAGCTGGTCTACGTGGCGGGCGGCAACCCCTTCCACCACCATCAGGACACCAACAACCTGCTGCAGGCGTGGCGCAAACCGCAAACCGTGATCGTCCACGAGCCCTACTGGACGGCGACTGCCAAGCACGCCGACATCGTGCTGCCGGTCACCACCAGCTATGAGCGCAACGATCTGGAGATGGGCGGCGACTACTCCCAGCGCTATGTGTTCCCGATGCATCAGTGCGTGCCGCCCCAGCACGAGTCCCGCAACGACTTCGACATCTTCAGCGCCATCTCCGCCAAGCTGGGCGTGCAGGAGCAGTACACAGAAGGGAAGGACGAGATGCTGTGGCTCAAGCAGATGTACGACGGCATGGCGGCGCAGGCCCGTGGTGCCCGCGTGGCGCTGCCGCCGTTCAACATGTTCTGGGAGTCCAACAACTACATCCGCTTCCCGATCCCCGAGGCCAACCGCCAGTGGATCCGTCACGCCGATTTTCGCGAGAATCCGCTGCTCAACCCGCTCGGCACTCCGTCCGGCAAGATCGAGATCTTCTCCAACACGGTGGCGGGGATGGGTTACGCCGACTGTGCCGGCCATCCCAAGTGGTATGAGCCCAAGGAGTGGGTGAAGAGCGAGGTGGCAGCGCGCTATCCGCTGTCGCTCAACACCTCCCACCCGACCCAGCGGCTGCACTCCCAGCTCGACAACACCCCGCTGCGGGACAAGTTCGCCATCGCAGACCGCGAGGCGATCATGATCCATCCCGCCGACGCCAAGGCTCGCGGCATCGCCCAGGGGGATCTGGTGCGTGCCTTCAACGAACGCGGCCAGATCCTGGTGGGCGCCCTGCTCTCCGAAGATGTGCGCCAAGGGGTGGTGCGGATCTGCGAAGGGGCCTGGTATGACCCGGCCAAGCCGGGCGAAGCGGGCAGCATCTGCAAGAACGGCAACGTCAACTGCCTCACCTTCGACGAAGGCTCGTCCAGTCTGGCGCAGGGCAACTGCGGCCACATGGCCCAGCTGCAGATTGAGAAGTACACAGGCCCGGTGCTGGCCAACACCGCCCACGCGGTACCGGCCAACGGCTAAGGCGATTGCCACCCAATAAAAACGGCGCCATCAAGGCGCCGTTTCTTTATCTGTCTGCCAAAGCGCAGGCATGGGGATGGGTTTAGAACTCCCCCTCCTCCATATACTCCTGCGCGCACTCAACCAGCTGCGGCCACAGCTCTTCCGGCACCCAGGCGTCCGGGTCATCTTCGTCCCCGTCGTACTGGCTCCAGAAATAGCGGCGCAGGCCGGAGGCAAACTCGTCGCTGATCTCGGCCAGCTCCGAGAGCGGCCCCAACCAGGCGATGCGGCGCAGGCCGGAGGCGAGATCGTTGATGGCATCCATCAGGGTGCGATCGTCGAAGCTCTGCTCCACCAGCAGGGTGAAGCGCTCGCGCGCCTGCTCGGTCTGCTCCTCGTCCAGTTCGCCCACATCGGCCAGCAGGTCGACAAAATCTTCCAGCAGATAGGCAATCAGGCCATCCCGATCTTCAAACCACTGGATCTGGGCGCCCTTGACCCCCAGTACAGAGGCATCGAATGAATCGTCAAGATGGCACAGGGCCCACGGATCGTCGGTCATGGTTCTCTTCCTCAGGCTAAAACAAATGCCATATCTTATGCCTAGCTCTCGACCCTTGCCACCTTGGGCAACGAGAGGGAGGCGGCCAGCCCGCCCAGTTCGGCGCGGCCCATAATAAAGCTGCCTCGATAGGCTTCCGCCAGATCGGAGACGATGTTGAGACCGAGACCGGAACCCGGCACCTTCTCGTCGAGCCGCACCCCGCGCAGCACCGCCTTGGCGATCTGATCCTCGCTCATGCCGGGGCCGTCATCCTCGATACGCAGGGTGATCCAGCCCCCCAGCTCGGCGCTGGAGATACGCAGCTCGCTGGCGGACCATTTGAAGGCGTTCTCCAGCAAATTGCCCACCATCTCGTCGAAGTCCTGCTCCTCCACCCCGACCGCCAGATTGGCGGGCACTTGCAGATCCACCGTCTTGCCCGGATAGAGGCGGGAGAAGGCGCGGCAGATATACTCCACCCGTGCCCGCACCGGGGTCGACACCCCGAGGATCTTGGCGGCGCCGGTCACCCGCGCCTTACCGAGGTGATAGTCGATATGGCGCTGGATCTGGTCGAGCTGCTCGCCGATGGCGGCCTGATCCTCCGGCGGCAACTGGGCAACCTGATTGCGCATGATGCTGAGCGGCGTCTTGAGGGCGTGAGCCAGATTGCCGGTGTGGGCACGGGCACGCTGCAGCAGCTCGCCGTAGTGGTGCAGCAGCCGGTTGATATCCTCAACCAGCGGCTGGATCTCCAGCGGATAGCGCAGCCGGAATCCCTCCTGATGACCCTCGTGAACCCGCCCCAGTTCACGGCGCAGCAGATGCAGCGGCCGCAAACCATAGACGATCTGGAACATGAAGCCGAGCACCAGACCGGCGGCGGCAAAGCCGAGACCGAGGAACAGGCTGATGCGAGTTTTCTTCAGGGTCTGGATCAGGGTGCTGCTGTCCTTGGCCATCACCAGGGTAAAGACCCGATCCGAACCGGGCAACAGCACGGTGCGGGTCATGATCAGCAGCGGCTCCTTGTTGGGGCCCTTGCCAAAAAAGAGGTCAGGATCGCCAAAGGCAGACTTGAGGCCACGGCTCACCAGATGGGTGTCCCACAGGGATCGGGAGCGGCCCACCACATTTTCCCCCAGTTCCAACTGCCAGTAGTAGCCGGAGTAAGGTTGGCTGAAACGGGGATCGGCCATCGGTTCGATCACCACAGGTAGACCACTCTTCTCCACCTCCAGCCGGGAGAGCAGATCATAGAGCTGCAGGCGAAGGCCGTCGGCCTCCGCCTCCTGCCAGTAGTTGCGCATCATGGTCTGCAGGCTGAAGCCGGTGGCGAACAGGAACAGCCCGCACCACACCAGCGCAATGGCAAGCAGCCGCCCCCGCAGGGTTCGGACCAGCCTCATTCGTTGATCCGGTATCCGAGACCACGCACTGTCTCAATCAAGTCGGGATGGGTCTTCTTGCGGATCCGGCCGATGAACACCTCTACTGTGTTGGAGTCACGGTCGAAATCCTGAGCGTAGATGTGATCGATCAGCTCGCTGCGCGACACCACCTTGCCCCGATGCTGCATCAGGTAACCCAGCACCCGGAACTCGTGGGCGGTCAGCTTGATGGGGGTCCCTTCGTACCACACCTGGGAAGCGGCCATATCGAGCCGTACCCCGCCAATCTCCAGAACGGAGCTGGCGTTGCCTGCCGCCCGGCGCACCAGCGCATGCACCCGCGCCACCAGCTCGGCCACCTGGAACGGCTTGGTGAGGTAGTCATCGGCACCGGCATTGAGCCCCTCGATCTTCTCGTGCAGTTGGCCACGGGCGGTCAGTACCAGCACCGGGGTATCGATTCCCTTGCTGCGCCACTCCTTCAACACGCTCAGGCCATCGCGCCCAGGCAGGCCGAGGTCGAGAATGATGGCGTCATAGGGTTCGGTCTCACCGAGGAAACCGGCCTCGTTGCCGTCGTGGCAGAGGTCGGTGACAAAGCCGGAGAGGCGCAGCTGTTCGGCCAGCTGACCAGCCAGAATTTTTTCGTCTTCAACAATCAGAATTCGCATGAACAGGCTTCCACACAGGGGTTATTCATCATCCTCGACCGGGGGCTTTGGTGGTTCGAACAACCGCTCCAGATGGTGGCCCTTGGCCCACACCAGCTCAAGGTTGTCGGCCCGATAGGCTACCTTGATCACGCTGTTTTCCCGATCGATGACTCGCAGTTCATAGAGCCAGATACCATCCTCTTCTCCCAGATCCACCCGCAACACCCGCACCGGCAATCTGGCCGCCACCTCCATCATTTCATGGAAGGGCCGAACCCGTCCCTCATGGACAGCTTGCTGCAGCATGGCTTCATCAGGCGTGACCGCCTGTGCCAGCAACGGCAGCAATAACCCAAGCAGAGGGAGCGCTCTATTCATGGATGATTCATCTCCAAAAACCTAACATAATGGCGTTTATAGTCTGCCAGCCATGAATCCGGAATGAATATGATCCCGCGCAGTTTCCTGCTGATCCTTTGCCTGTTGAGTGCCACAAGCTGGGCGGCCCAGAGCCGTCTCGACATGGCCGGGCTGGTCAAACTCCTGCTGGCGCAAGGGTATCACGACATTCGGGAAGTGGAGCTGGAAGGGGACAAATTCGAGGTCAAAACCCTCAATCGCCAGGATCAGAAGGTGCATCTCATCGTCGATGCCTACACTGGCGAGATCAAACAACAAGAGGCCGATTAGGCCTCTTTTGCATTCCAGCGTCCCCGCATGGGGCGCAGCAGCTTATCCCGCCTCGGCCAGAGCAGGGCGCAGGCCAGCAGCAGGTAGATGAGGGGCTCCCCCCAACCGCTCTTGAGCGACCACCAGTAGTGCACCGGTACCAGCAGGGCGATGGCATAGACCCAGTTGTGCAGCTTCTGCCATGCAGCGCCCATGCTGCGCTGCAATGCGGGCAGCGAAGTGATGCTGAGGGCGGCCAGCAGCAGCAGGGCCACCATCCCCACCACTATGTAGCTGCGCTTGACCAGCTCGCCGCCAATCAGCCCCCAGTCAAACTGCAGATCCAGCCCCAGCCACGCCATGAAGTGGAGCAGCGCCCAGGCAAAACACCAGAGCCCGAGGGGGCGGCGCAGCTTGATGAGCTGCCCCTGCCGCCAGCGCTTGGCCAGCGGCGAGACCAACAGGGTGAGCAGCAGCAGATTGAGCGCCCCCTTGCCGAGGTAGTGGATGAGCTCGGGCACCGGATCGCCCCCCAGCAGGCCTGCCGGGATGGCAAAAACCAGCCAGAGCAGGAAGCCGAGGGAGCACAGATGCACCAGCGCCCGCAAGCCGCTGATATGGGCCGGTTTCAATCTCAGTACCATTGGCGCAGATCCATCCCCTGATAGAGCGAGGCGACTTCGTCACCATAGCCGTTGAACATCAGGGTCGGCTGACGCTTGGCGCCAAACACTCCTCCCTCGCCGATGAAACGCTCGCTTGCCTGGCTCCAGCGCGGGTGATCCACCTGCGGGTTGACGTTGGCGTAGAAGCCATATTCGTTGGGAGCCAGCAGGTTCCAGGTGGTGGGCGGCATCTCCTCTACCAGCCGGATCGAGACGATGCTCTTGATGCTCTTGAAGCCATACTTCCACGGCACTACCAGCCGGATCGGCGCGCCATTCTGGGCGGGCAGGGTCTTGCCGTAGAGCCCCATCGCAAGGAATGAGAGAGGGTGCATCGCCTCGTCGATACGCAGCCCCTCCACATAGGGATACTCGATGCCGCCCCCCAAACTGGAGGCCTGCCCCGGCAGCTGTTTCGGATCAAACAGGGTTTCGAAGGCGACAAACTTGGCGCGACTGGTGGGCTCGGCACGGCGGATAATCTCCGCCAGCGAGATGCCGTTCCAGGGCAGTACCATGGACCAGGCTTCAACGCAGCGCAGCCGGTAGATCCGCTCCTCCAGCTCGCTCTTGTTGATGAGGTCCCACACATCGAGGGTAAAGGGCTTGGCCACCTCCCCCTCCACCTTGAGGGTCCAGGGTTCGGGCTTGAGGTAATGTGCGTTGCGAGCCGGGTCGGACTTGTCGGTGCCGAGCTCATAGAAGTTGTTGTAACTGGTGGCCTTCTCTTCCGGTGTCAGCACCAGATTGGCCGGGCGCTCCGCAGGCTTGCTGTTGAGCGGTTTGGTAGCTAATTGGGGGGCATCCTCTTTACCGCGCAGCAGGTCGAGCACTCCGGCCTGAGTGGGGAACGCCAGGGTGGCTGCGCCCAGACCCAGCCCCTTGAGAATAAGGCGGCGGTCCTGATAGACGGCTTCCGGGGTAACATCCTGTTCGGTGAGGGGGTGGGCGGTACGACGCTTGATCAACATTAAAAACTCCCGGGGCTGAGTGAGGCAGTATGGATAAGACCCGCCCCGGCAGATTTTTATTTCACACAAATTTACATCATGTGGTGCAGGGGCAGTGCCTTGGCCATGGTGCCGACCAGAAACAGGACTACGAACACCAGCAGGGGAACGATCACATTTGGCGCCATCAGACTCACTCCATGAGCAGGACAGGGCCTCTAACTATGGCCGACTGTCAGGCCGGTCACCAATGAATTTTTTTCGCGAGCGCAAGCGTATTCCTGAGTTGAAAAGGGTGATGAAGATCACACACAATTCGGCCCCCGCTTGCCGCCCCAATTGCCGGGGGTAGGCTGCCCATTTTGCGAAGCCAACTGAAGAGTCGCCCCCATGAGCCCACTGATCGCCATCGCCATCACTACTGGAATTCTCTCCGCCGTCTGGGGCTGGATTGCCGTCGCGTTCGGCCTTATCTCCTGGGTCGGCTTTCTCGGCTGCACCAGCTATTTCGCGTCAAGCGGCGGCTACAAGGCGCTGCTGCAGACCATCTTCTGCAACACCAGCGGCATGCTGTGGGCACTGCTGCTGATCCATGGCGACAGTCTGTGGGGAGCGGGTGTGGCGGGTTACGTGATGACGGGGGTGGTCGCCACCCTGATGTGCGTACAGGCCAAGCAGCAGTGGCTCGGCTACATTCCCGGCACCTTTGCCGGTTGCTGTGCCACCTTCGGGGCGGCTGGCGAGTGGCGGCTGATCCTGCCCTCCCTCATCATTGGCGCCTTGTTCGGTTACCTGATGAAGGCGAGCGGCCTCTGGCTCTCCCATAAAACCCAAAAAGCCGATGCCGCTCCGGCTGTGGTTGATCCCGCCTGATTTATCCCTTCGATTTGAAGTTTGCTGCTTCGATACCGTGCCGATTCAATAACTTGTAAAAATCGGTGCGGTTTCTACCCGCCAGGTTGGCCGCCAGAGTCACGTTGCCCTCGGTAGTGCGCAGCAAACGGATCAGATATTCCTTCTCGAATTCGGCACGAGCCTCATTGAAGGAAGGGATGCCACCACCGCCGCCGCTCAGGGCGGACTCCACCATGGAGACCCCGATCACCGGGCTGCAACAGAGGCTGGCGAGTTGCTCCACCAGATTGCAGAGCTGACGCACGTTACCGGGCCAGGCAGCTGCGGCCAACATCGCCAGCGCCTCCGGCGAGAAGCCCATCGCGGCGCAGTCGCTGTGGCGGCAGCGATAATCATCCAGCGCCTGTCTGGCCAGCAGCGGAATGTCTTCACTGCGGGCACTGAGAGACGGTAAGGTGATATTGGCGACGTTGAGACGATAGAAGAGATCTTCCCGAAAGCGTCCCTCCTCCATCGCCTTGACCAGATCCTGATGGCTGGAGCTGAGCACACGCACCTCCGGCGTGCCCTGGCCATACTCCTCCATCACCTGCAGCAGCTTGGCCTGCAAGGATTCCGACAGGCTGCCAATTTCGTCGAGAAACAGGGTCGCCCCCTTGGCCTGCTCGAACAGCCCGGACTGACCATCTTCACCAAACAGCTGCAAGTCGAGTGACGCCCACGGAATGGCGGCGCAGTTGATGGTATGGAGCGGCTTGTCGCGGCGCTGGCTGGCCTGGTGCAGCGCCTGCGCCATCGCCCCCTTGCCGGAGCCTGACGGCCCCATGATCAGTACTGGCACCTCCATGGTGGCGATGCTGTGAGCCTGGATCAGTAACTGTTCCAACTGGGGATTGCGGGTCAGGATCAGTGACTGCCACTCCTGCTGCTGTTTCGGCCGGGTCAGGCTGAGAGCATGCTCTATGGTGGCCAGCAGCTCATCCTTGTCAATGGGCTTGGTCAAAAAGCTGAAGACGCCGGAGCGGGTCGCCTGAATGGCATCCGGGATGGTGCCGTGGGCGGTCATGATGATCACCGGCAGCCCCAGCCACTGGGCCTGGATCCGCTCGAACAGCGCCAGACCGTCCATGCCCCCCATCCGCAGATCGCTCAGCACCAGATCGGCCCGCTGCTGGCGCAGCAGGTCGAGGGCCCCTTCCGCACTGTCGGCAGTATCCACCTCATAACCCTGACTGCGCAGCCGCATGCTCATCAGCTTGAGCAGACTGACGTCATCATCCACCAGCAAGATCCGGCTCATGGTATTACCTCACGATGCTCGTTGAGCTTGCGCTGGTTGAGCTGGTCATCGATGGCGGTCAGCTGTTCGATCTGGCGACGCAACCGCTGGATCTCCTGACTTTGATCATCGCGTCGGCTGTCGCGAGCCAGCAGCTGTTCGCCGAGGGCGATCCAGCTGCGCAAAAATGCCTGCGCATCGAGACCCAGCTCGGGCAGCATCTGCTTCAGGCGCGCCAGCCCGGCGGTACGATTGGCCACCGATTCGGCCGGGTGGGAATCCACCATCGCCAGACTGACCCGGCTCTCCAGATCATCCGCCCCTTTCAGGCGTTGACGCTCCTGCATCCGCTGCTGGGGGTGACTGGCCAGCAACCAGTCGGAGTATTGCAGACGTACCTGCATCTCCTTGTTGGCAAACTCCATCCGCTTGGCAAAAGCGATATCGGTGGAGTTCTGCTGTTCGTGCTGTGGCAGCAGGGCGCAACCCGCGAGCAACCCCATCATCAGGGCTGGAAATACGCGCTGTATCTTCATAGTTCTCTTTTCAACGTCAACCTGAAGCAGACATCCGCCTGTTCATCTTTCACCAGAACCAACTCACCTCCGAGACTATGGGCAGACTCCCGTGCGATAGAGAGGCCCATACCAGAGCCTTTCAATACACCTTGTCGCACTGTACTGCCTTGTTCGAAGGGTTCAAAAATACGTTGCTGATCGGCAGCGGGGATCTCTGGCCCCTCGTTGGCTACCTCCAGCCAGCTTGTCTGTTCATCCTGCCCTGCCCTGATCCAGATATTGCCCCCGCTGGCGCCGTAACTGACAGCGTTGGAGAAGAGGTTATCGAGGATCAGTCTCAACCGGTAGGGCTCCGCCCACAGGGTAACCGGCCCGATCGGCAAGTGTACACGGATCTGCTTGGACTCCAATGCCAACCGGTACTCGATGGTGAGTTCTGACAGCATGGGCAGCAGGGGGACAGATTCCAGCTCAAATGCCTCCTGCTGGGTGAGTCGATTGAAGTCGAGCAACCGCTCGATCAGGGTTTGCAAACGGCGACTGCTCTCGTCCAGCATCTGGCAGATCTCCAGCTGATCCGGCGTCAACGGCCCGACCAGCTGCTCGCAGAGCAGATCCGACCCCTCCCGCAGCACCGCTAGCGGGGTCTTGAGCTCGTGGGAAACATGACGCAGAAACTGGTACTTTTGCTGCTCCAGCTCCTTGAGCTTGTCGTAAAGCCAGAGGATCCGCTCCCCCAGCAACACCAGCTCGGCGGGGCCATCTACCGGCCTTGGATCCGGCTCGACCCCCGCCCCCAGGCTCAAGATGCGCGACTCAATCTGTCGTACCGGGTGGATGATCAGGTAGGTGAAGATAAAGACCATCAGCAGGCTGAGCGCCGCTACAGCGCCGCTCACCCACCAGAGCTCCCTGGTCAGTCCGGCGATGGTGAGTCGCACCCGATCCATGTGTTCGTCAACCCGGCTGCGGGTGACCATCTCAAGCTGCTTGTTGGCATCGTTAAACAGCTCTAGCTTGTCCCCCGCCACCGCAGCCTGGGCCAGCGCGGCATCCTGCAAGCTGTCGAGCCAAGCCAGCCCCTGATCGAGCCCCCTGTAGAGCTGACCGTCGGAGATAGAGCTGCGATGTTCTGCCAGCAACACCCGATACCCGTCGAGTTGCTGCTGGTAGCTGGTGAGACTGCGGCGATCCCCCAGCACCGCGAAGCGGCGCAAGGTGCGTTCGATATCGATGGCTTGCGCCGTCAGCAGGGTGGCGCGGCGGGTATCCTTGACCGCCCGCTCCATCTCGTCGCTGGTGAGCTGACTGAGGTGGGCAAGGGAGGTGCTGTTGTGCCAGATCATGCCGCCCAGCGGCATCAACACCAGCACAAATCCCATCAATACTACCTGCAGCAGGGAGCGTGGGCGAACCTTGGTCATCATCTCTTCTCTTGCATTCTCACCGGTGCGCCAGCATAGCCGCACCGCCCCAAAAAACAAAACCGGCCAACAGGCCGGTTTGGATTATCTGGATTGTGGTGATTCACGCCAACGCGACAGAGGCCAGACAGATAATCATGATCATCGCCAGCGCACCCGAAGCGGTCAACAGCGCCCATTTCAGCTCCACACTCATGCAAACCTCCTTTCTGCCAATCAGTGCCGGATCACAATAGATAAGACAATGTTAAGCCATAGTTAATCCGATAACCGTGAGCTGCGTATACATTTCAGATGAGCCCAACCCCGGGAAGGTCAGCATGTTCTATCTGTGTAGCATTGGTTCCAATATTGACCCGCATATCCATGTCAGCCGCGCGCTGGCCGAGCTGTTTGAGAACGTCGGTCCCCTTCGGCTGAGTTCGGTGATCCGCACCAAGCCGGTGGGAATGCACTCCAGCCACGACTTTCTCAACTGCCTGCTGGTGGTGGAGAGCCCGCTCGATGCCGCCCGCCTCAAGCAGCACTTTGTCGCCCTCGAGGTGGCTCACGGCCGTGATCGCAGCGATCCGCTCTGCAAGGTGCACGACCGGCCACTCGACATCGATATTCTGGCCAGCAACAGGAGCGGTGACTTTGCCTCGGCAGAGGTCGATTCCTATCTGGCGGAGCTGCTGGCAGAGCTATACGGCCATGGCGAGGTGCATGACCCCAAGGTGGCGCTGCAAGTGACGCTCCCCGCCCAGTCGGGCAAGCTCAAACCCGGCAAGGGCTTGCTGACCCGGCAGGTCGGGCTGGGGCCGCTGGTGCTCGGCAACCCCTCAGAGGTTGGCCAGAGCACGCCCGCCATCTACCTTGATGCTGGCACCCGTCATATAACTGTTCCCCACCAGTAGCTGCACCGCCTGCCAGATGGGCTCAAGTCCACCCTCCCGCGCCAGCGGCGTTTTCGCCAACACCTGCTGGCGCCAGCTCTCGTCATGTTCATCGAGAAACAGGATCGGCCCTGGCTCTATGGTGTTGACCCGAACCGTGGGCGCCAGCTCGCGGGCAAAGCTCATGGCCAGCGAATGGGCTCCCGCCTTGGTGGCCACATAGCTGGCAAAACGGGGGGCCGGGGCATGGATATAGATATCGGTGATGTGAATGATGCTGGCGTTGGGGTTGCTGGCAAGCTGAGGGGCCAGCGCCCGGTTAAGCTGGAAGGGGGCCGCCATGTGTACCCGGTAGAACTGCTCGAACTGGGCCAGTTGCGCCGCCGGATCAGTTGCCTGAGGTTCGAAAGCAGAGGCGTTGTGGATCACCAGCGCCAGATCCTGATGGGCAGCCAGCACATCGATCAGCTTGCCAACGTCCTCTTCCCGGCCAAAATCCGCCTGCACCAGTTCGACCCCCAATGCAGCCAGCGTGGCCAGCTCCGGCCGCTCGCTGCGATAGCTGCCCGTCACCTGCCAACCCGCTGCCACCAGCTGTTCACAGAGATAAAATCCGAGTCGACGGCCACAGCCCGTTACCAATGCACGCATATGATCTCCTTTCCCTTTCATGGTCTTGCATGAACGAAGCCCGCCTGCCAGCGGATCACCGCCGATGGCTTGTGCCTATCAATCCCTGCGGCACAAGCCATTGGTCGCGGGCCACCCACCCGCGTCATAGTGGCGGCATCCCCCTCTTGCGGAGTCACCACCATGCTGAAAGTACACCACCACATGGGTCGCCTGACCCACTCCCTCACTGCCGGACTCGGCCTGGCCGAGGCGCTGGATCGCCTGCATCAATCGGGTCTTGGCGGCCTGCCGGTGCTGGATGAGCAAAAACGGCTTATCGGCTTTCTTTCCGAACAAGACTGCATTCCCAGCCTGCTCACCGGCAGCTACCACTGCGATACCCGCACCAGGGTGGAGGATCTGATGAACCGCTCGCCCCTCTCGGTCGGGCCGGATGAGAGCATTCTGGATCTGGCTCGCCAGATGGCCGATGCCAAGCCCAAGATCTACCCGGTGCTGCAACAGGGCAAGGTGATCGGCATCATCAGCCGCCGTCAGGTGATGCAGGCCCTCAACCAGCAGATGAAGGTGTGCCAGCAGACCTAGATCTGGTAACGCCCCTTGTCACCGATATCGAAGTGCAGGGGCATCCGCCACTTGGCCAGCGCCAGCAAGGTCAACAGGGCCCCGCATACCAGCGCCACCAGTGCGGCGGCCCACTCCACCCGCAACCACTCCAGCAGCCATAACGCCGGCAGCAAAATGGGCACCAGCTTGATGCCGGGAATCGAGAAGCAAAACTGCTCCTTGAACGCCAGCCCGGAGAGGGTCGCCAAGGCCGCTCCCAGCACCAGCGCATCCGGCGCTCCTACCGCAGCCAGGGCCAGCGCGCCCCAACCAAATCCCTGCAGAATCAGGCGAATCCGCTTGTCGTAGATATGCAGCGAGAAGCCGCAGATTGCGCTTGCCACTGCCAGCGACATCAACCATTGTGCCGACGGAAGCAGTGCCATCCCGCTCAGCAGCGCCGCACCGCGGCAAAGCAGCAACAGGGCAGCCGCACTCAAGCCAAGGCGGTAGAGCGAGACGGTCAACTTGTCGATCCCGTCCAGCGGGCTCTCGATTTCAGGATTTGCCATAAACAGTCGCTTCTAACGGATCAGGTGCCATCCAATATACTGGAATCAGGTCTTGGAATATCTTCAAACGGGCTCAGGAGACGTAGTTTGCGTGTGATCCCCCTGTTTTGGTTGCTGTTTCCACTCGGATTGCCCGCCAAGGAGCTGGTGATCTGCGGCACCATGGAGCCCCCGCTCAAGTATCTCGATGCCGATCAGAAACCCCGCGGACTCGATATCGATATCGTCACCGCCATATTCGACAAGCTGGAGACGCCCTTTCGGGTCGAGCTGGCCGACTCCGGCGCCCGCCTCACCCGTAATGCCGAAACCGGCGCCTGCGATCTGGTGATGACCCACTCCTACAAGGCAGAGCGGGAGAGTTATCTCATCTATCCCCAACAGGCCCATCTACGCCACAGCTGGCACTTCTTCGTGCGCAAGGCGGACCTGCTGAAGATCCGTTACGAAACGCTGGCCGATCTCAAACCCTGGCGCATCGGCGTGACCAAGGATTTCTCCTATACCCCTGAACTGGCAGCGGCCATGACCGACCCGGCCTATCAGTTTCAGGAGATCACCATGAACCAGCTGCAACTGCGCAAACTGCTGGCAGGACGCATCGATACCGTGCCCATGCCACTGGTCACCGCCTTCACCCAGATCAAAGAGGAGGGGCTGACGGGCAAGGTCGATTACCTGCCCAAACCGCTCAAGAGCAGCCCCTACTTCAACACCTGGGCCCGCGCACGAGCGGATGCACAGACTCCCGCCCTGATGGCGGCCTACGATGCCGAACTGCTGCGCATGAAGCGAAACGGCAGCCTCAAGGTCCTCTACGACAAGTACGCCATCCCCTATATCGAACCCTGATCAGCCGGTCAGGGCTTCACGTCCCGCAGGATCGGATTCTGCAGCGAGATCAGGGTTTCAGTGGACTGGATCTCGTCGATGGTCTGGATCTTGTTGATCAGCACTATCTGCAGCTCGTCGATGGAGCGGGTCATCACCTTCATGAAGATGCTGTAGTGGCCCGTGGTGTAGTAGGCCTCCACCACTTCGTCCAGCGCCTGCAGCTTGGCCAGTGCCGAGGGGTAATCCTTGGCACTCTTCAGATTGATCCCGATAAAGCAGCAGACGTCGTAACCCAACTTCTTGGGGTTCACCTGCACCCGTGTCCCCTCGATGATCCCCGCCTGTTTCATCTTCTCCACCCGCACATGGATGGTGCCCGGGCTGACCGCCAGTTGTTTCGCAAGCTCGGCGTAAGGGATCCGCGCATTCTCCATCAGAGCGGTGAGGATGGCCTGATCGAGATTATCGATCCGGTAATTTTCCGGCATTTTTTTGCACTCCCGTTAACGATACCTCATTAAAAACCGGCTTATTTTGAAGAAAAAAATACACAAAACCTATTTATATTATCGAATATTGAATTTGGTTGGCATTCCGTTGAAGAATCACTACATCCAACGGGGTTTGAAACAGGAATTCAGCATGAAACAGCACTACATTCGCAGCCAACAGCAGATCAGCTTCGTCAAAGAGATGTTCTCCCGCCAACTCGCCCAGCAACTGGGTCTGATGGAGGTGCAAGCCCCCATTCTGAGCCGGGTCGGTGATGGTACTCAGGACAACCTCTCTGGCCACGAGAATGCAGTGCAGGTCAAAGTGAAGACCCTGCCGGAGCACAGCTACGAAGTGGTCCATTCACTGGCCAAATGGAAGCGCCAGACCCTGGGTCGCTTCGGTTTCGGCCCGGGCGAAGGGATCTACACCCACATGAAGGCGCTGCGTCCGGATGAAGACAAGCTCACCCCCATCCACTCCGTCTACGTGGATCAGTGGGACTGGGAGAAGGTGATGCCGAGCGAGCGCCGCGATCTTGCCTATCTGCAGGAAACCGTGCGCGGCATCTGGGCCGCCATCAAGGCCACCGAGCGCGCGGTCTGTGCCGAGCATGAGTTGACCCCCTTCCTGCCGACCGAGATCCAGTTCCTGCACAGCGAAGAGCTGCTGGCCCGTTACCCGGACCTCGATGCCAAGGGTCGCGAGCGTGCCATCGCCAAAGAGCTGGGCGCCGTGTTCCTGATCGGTATCGGCGGTGCGCTCTCCCACGGTGAGCGCCACGATGTGCGCGCCCCGGATTACGACGACTGGAGCAGCCACAGCGAGCTGGGTCTGGCGGGTCTGAACGGCGACATTCTGGTGTGGAACCCGGTGCTGCAAGACAGCTTCGAGATCTCCTCCATGGGGATCCGGGTCGATGCCGAGGCACTGCGCCGCCAGCTGGCCATCACCGGCGACGAGGATCGCCTGCAGTACGACTGGCATCAGGATCTGCTGGCCGCACGGATGCCGCAGACCATCGGCGGCGGCATCGGCCAATCCCGTCTGGCCATGCTGTTGCTGCAAAAAGAGCATATTGGTCAGGTGCAGGTCGGCGTCTGGCCAGCCGAGATGAAAGCCGCCGTGCAAGGCATGCTGTAACGAATGAAAGCCATGCCGGCGTCATCGCCGCCGGCATGGCAACAGGCAGGTGGCCGTCGGGGTTGAGCGAGCGCATCCCCGGCAGGCTGTAAGAGGCGAGGCCAGCAGTGGCCGCGCTTCGCAATCGGGGGCTTGCCCCTGCGACCCGCTCAACCCACGTCAGGTCGCTTCACTACATTCCTCCCGGCAATCTTCGGATTGCCGTTTTTTTTACGCCGAAAACCGGAACTCGAACCCGGCTCCGATCTGGCGCTGGTGCGGTAACTCCGCCTTTCTGCTGCCGGTACAGTGGCAGGCAAACAACTGCTCTACCGCCTCTCCCTGCAGATAGGTGCCGAGCGCCGCCGCCCGCTCTGGGCCGGAGAACTTCAGGTGCAGGCCACCGATGACGGCATGGATCCGCTCGTCACCACACACCTCCTTGGCCCGTTCGATGATGTTTTCGACCCCGGCGTGACCGCAGCCGATAAAGACGATAAGGCCCTTGGAGCTCTTAAAAGCCAGTGCCGAGTCGTCGCTGATGAGGTCTTTCTCCACCCGCCCACCCCGCACTATGTAGCCGAGCAGCGAAGGCGCAGCCCGGTCGCGCCGCACAATGCTGCCGAGGAACACCAGACGATCCGAGAGCCACACCGGCTCGGCTGAGCAGTGGGGAAGCAAGCCTCTGGCCGGCAGCGACTCCCGAGCCAGCGCCCCCGACAGGCGATAGAGGTTGCGTCGCCAGAAGGGCAGCGACAGGAAGTAGCCCCGCTCGCAAAACACGTCCGGACAGGCGATGAGCGGGATGGGTCTTGGATAGACGGGCAGCGAGCCGACCCCGCCCACATGGTCATAATGACCGTGGGAGAGCACCACATGGGTGAGCGAGGCGAGATCGATCCCCATCACGGCGGCGTTGTGGCACAGCGCCCGGCCACGGCCGCTATCAAACAGCACCCTGAGGCCGTCACACTCCAGCAGCAGCGCCAACCCTCGCTCGGGCAGACAGCCTGGCAGATGAACGTCGTCATCCACCAGCACGGAAAACTTCAGCATCTCGCTTCCCCTGAAAACAAAACGCAGGCACAAGGCCTGCGTTTTTCATCGACAATCCCATTACTGGGTCATGGTGAGGCCGTTGCTGTCGGCTCCCAGCAGCAGTTTCTTGCCGGGAACGATGCGACCGGAGAGCAGCGCCTGCGCCAGCGGGTTCTCCACCTTCTGCTGGATCGCCCGCTTGAGGGGGCGTGCCCCGTAGACGGGATCGAACCCGGCATGGACCAGCTTGTTGAGCAGCGCTTCGCTCACCTCCACCTCGTAACCCTGAGCCTCGAGACGGCCCATCAGGCTCTTGAGCTGGATGCGGGCGATGGACTTGATGTGCTCCTCGCCGAGCGGGTGGAACACCACCGTCTCGTCGATCCGGTTGATGAACTCCGGCCGGAAGCTGCGAGTCAGCACCTCCATCAGCATGCCCTTCATCTCGTCGTAATCCTTCTCGGAGTGGTGCTCCTGAATCAGATCCGAACCGAGGTTGGAGGTCATGATCACCACCGAGTTGCGAAAATCGACGGTACGACCCTGACCATCGGTCAGGCGGCCATCATCCAGCACCTGCAGCAGGATGTTGAACACATCCGGGTGTGCCTTCTCCACCTCATCCAACAGGATCACCGAGTAGGGGCGACGGCGTACCGCCTCGGTCAGATAACCGCCCTCCTCGTAACCCACGTATCCCGGAGGCGCCCCCACCAGACGGGCCACGCTGTGTTTCTCCATGAACTCGGACATGTCGATCCGCACCATGGCGTCCTGGGTATCGAACAGGAACTCGGCCAGCGCCTTGCACAGCTCGGTCTTGCCCACCCCGGTGGGCCCCAGGAACAGGAAGGAGCCGATGGGGCGGTTCGGGTCGGACAGCCCGGCACGGGAGCGGCGAATGGCGTTGGAGACCGCCTCGACCGCCTCTTCCTGGCCAATCACCCGGCTGTGCAGCTGATCTTCCATCCGCAGCAGCTTGTCGCGCTCCCCTTCCAGCATGCGGGCGACCGGAATACCGGTCCAGCGGGCCAAGACGTCTGCAATCTCCACGTCAGTGACGCGGTTGCGCAGCAGACTGGTCTCCTGCATCTCGGCTTGCGTGGCGAGATCCAGCTGTTTCTCCAGCTCCGGAATGCGGCCGTACTGCAGCTCGGACATCCGGCCCAGGTCGCCAGCGCGGCGCGCCACGTCGAGATCCTGACGGGCCTGCTCCAGCGCAGCCTTGATATGCTGGGTACCGGCGAGGGCGGCTTTCTCGGCCTTCCACACTTCGTCCAGCTCGTTGTATTCCCGATCTTTTTCGCCAATCTCCTGATTGATCAGCTCCAGCCGTTTGCGGCTGGCGTCATCGTCCTCTTTCATCAGCGCCTGCTGCTCCAGCTTGAGCTGGATGATGCGCCGCTCGAGGCGATCGAGCGCCTCGGGCTTGGAGTCGATCTGCAGCCGGATGCTGGCCGCCGCCTCGTCGATGAGATCGATGGCCTTGTCCGGCAGCTGGCGATCTGCGATATAGCGGTGCGACAGCTGGGCCGCCGCCACGATGGCGGGGTCGGTGATCTGCACATGGTGGTGCAGCTCGTAACGCTCTTTCAGGCCGCGCAGGATGGCGATGGTATCCTCGACTGTCGGCTCCTCCACCAGCACCTTCTGGAAACGGCGCTCCAGCGCTGCATCCTTCTCGATGAACTGGCGATACTCGTCCAGGGTGGTGGCACCGACGCAGTGCAGCTCGCCCCGCGCCAGCGCAGGCTTGAGCATGTTGCCCGCATCCATGGCCCCTTCGCCCTTGCCGGCGCCGACCATGGTGTGCAGCTCGTCGATAAAGAGGATGACGTTGCCCTCCTCCTTGGCGAGATCGCTCAGCACGGCCTTGAGCCGCTCCTCGAACTCGCCACGATATTTGGCACCGGCCACCAGCGCCCCCATGTCCAGCGACAGCACCCGCTTGTTCTTGAGCCCTTCCGGCACCTCGCCGTTGATGATGCGCTGGGCCAGCCCCTCGACGATGGCGGTTTTGCCGACACCGGGAGCCCCGATCAGCACGGGGTTGTTCTTGGTGCGGCGTTGCAGCACCTGAATGGTACGGCGGATCTCGTCATCCCGGCCGATCACCGGGTCTAGCTTGCCGATTTCGGCCCGCTCGGTCAGATCGATGGTGTACTTCTCCAGCGCCTGACGGTTCTCCTCGGCGTTGGCATCCTCCACCTTCTTGCCGCCACGCACCTTGTCGATGGCCGCTTCGAGTTTCTCTTTGGTCAGCCCCTGAGCGCGCAGCAGCTCGCCCAGCGTGCCCTTCTCGTCGAGGGCCGCCAGCACGAACAGTTCGGATGAGATGAACTGATCCTTGCGCTGCTGGGCCAGCTTGTCACAGACGTTGAGCAGGCGGCCAAGGCCGTTGGAGAGCTGTACATCCCCTTCCACACCGCTGACGCGCGGTAGGCGATCCAGCTCCTCGCCAAGGCGCGAGCGCAGGGCATTGATATCCATCCCGGTCAGAGTGAGCAACGGACGGATGGAGCCGCCATCCTGATTGACCAGGGCGGTCATCAGATGAACGGGTTCGATGAATTGGTGGTCACGACCCAGCGCAAGAGACTGGGCATCGGAAATAGCAATCTGGAATTTGCTGGTAAGGCGATCGAGGCGCATTGCACTCCCCCTTCAAACAGGCAGACGCCGCTTGCGCGGCAAACAACATAACTTTCTGAGATGAAAGATGAGGCCCGTACGGGCTATTTCAAGGGGCGATGCTGGTTATTTTTTCTGCAAGACGGGGCGAGAGCAGGATCCCCGCCCTTGCCAGATGCAGGGCGGGGAGCTTCATCAGGACGCCAGCCAGATGATGGAGGCCATCCGGCCGGTCTGGCCGTTGCGACGATAAGAGTAGAACTGCTCGCTGTCGCTGAAGGTGCAGTATTCGCCACCATAGACTGCTGTGACACCGGCGCGGGCAAGGCGCAGCCGGGCAAGCTGGTAGATATCCGCCAGCCATTTCCCTTCATTGGACGAAGGGACGAACGCTGCTTCTGCTTCGGCCTGCTCCGCCATAAAGGCCTCGCGCACCTCGCCACCCACTTCAAAGGCTGTGGGGCCAATGGCCGGGCCCAGCCAAGCCAGGATCTCGCCCGGCTCGCAGCCCATGGCGGCGATACTTGCCTCCAGCACGCCCTCTTTCAGTCCGCGCCAACCGGCATGAGCGGCAGCCACCACAGAACCGGCCCGATCGCAGAAGAGTACCGGCAGACAGTCGGCGGTCATCACGATGCAGGCCTGATCCACCTCATGGGCGCAGGCGGCATCGGCATCCGGCGCCAGCTCATAATGGCTGCGGACCGGATGAACGACGGTGCCGTGCACCTGATTGAGCCAGTTGAGGGGCCCCGGGATGGCGGCCACCTGCTGCAGCCGTGCCCGGTTGGCCTCGACCCTGGCCGGTTCGTCCCCTACGTGGGCCCCCAGATTGAGACCGGCAAAGACCCCTTCGCTGACACCACCATCACGGGTGGTCGAAAGAGCCCGGACGCGTGCTGGCGCAGGCCAGTCGGGTTCAATCCATTTCATTGCTCACTCCTTCACGCCCTATCGTTCAAATGGAAACGGGGCCCTTGGCTGCAACCAGTCAAGACGCCCCGTTTCAAAGTTCTCTGTGCTACACGCTATATCGGCGGGTTACGGCAGAAGTCGTCGCAACGCTGCCAGATTCACCACTATTTCCAGACCAATTCATCCGGATTGGCGAGGGTATCCGCGCGCAACACCTCCATCAGCTCCACCATATCTTGCGGTGTAGCTGAGTGCCACTGCATCACTTCACCCGTGATGGGGTGAGCCAGTTGCAGCATGGTGGCATGCAACGCCTGGCGGTTGAAGTTGCGCAGTGCCAGGGTCAGCTCGGGGGTCGCGTTGCGCAGCGGGCGCAGACGGCCACCGTAAGCGGGGTCGCCCACCAGCGGGTGTTTGATGTGCGCCATGTGGACACGGATCTGGTGGGTACGACCGGTTTCCAGCCGCAGACGCAGACGGGTGTGGCCGCGGAACTTCTCGTGAACCCGGTAGTGGGTGACGGAAGGACGGCCATTGGGCACCACGGCCATATGGGTACGCTGGGTCGGGTGACGGCCGATGGGCGCATCGACGGTGCCGCCGGCGGTCATGTGACCGATGGCGATCGCTTCGTACTCACGGGTGATCTGGCGCGCCTGCAACGCTTCCACCAGATGGGTCTGGGCGGGTACGGTTTTGGCAACCACCATCAATCCTGTGGTGTCTTTATCCAGACGGTGCACGATACCGGCGCGGGGCACCTCGGCAATGCCGGGGTAGCGGTGCAGCAGGGCGTTGAGGATGGTGCCATCCGGCGTACCTGCGCCCGGGTGAACCACCAGACCGGCCGGTTTGTCGATCACCAGAATGTGTTCATCTTCATAAACAATGTTGAGCTCGATATCCTGGGCATCCCAGCGAGTATCATCTTCCAGCTCGACATTCACATGCACCTGCTGCCCGGCCAGAATCTTCTCGCGCGGGGTGTTGGCAACCTGACCGTCCAGGGTCACTCTGTCCTGTAAAATCCACTCCTTGATGCGGGTGCGGGAGTAGTCTGGAAACAATTCGGCCAGGGCCTGGTCGAGTCGCTGCCCGAATTGGTGATCCTGGAATTCGCCTGTCAGTTCAATATGCTGGCTCATGTATGGTCTCTTGAGCGGGGGGTATCAATTCGAAATAATCCGGGTATTCTAGCTTTTCTTTTAGCCAAGCATAACGGATACTTTGCCAATTTCGTGGAAATGGACCGGATGTTGTTGATGGGAAAGAAGTCTCACCTGCTGATGTCGCTCGCCTTGGTCGCTACCTTGATCACAGGCTGTTCCAGCACCAAACCCAAGGTACCCGACGAACCGCCGGAGACCCTGTACCAGAAAGCACGCCTCAAACTGGACGTTGGCAATTACGTGCAAGCCACTGAATTGCTGGAGGCTTTGGACTCTCGCTATCCGTTCGGTGCCTACTCCAACCAGGTGCAGCTTGACCTCATCTATGCCTACTACAAGCAGGATGATACCGCTCAGGCGATCGCCAATATCGACCGTTTTATCCGCCTCAATCCGGCGCATAAAAATATCGATTACGTCTTCTATATGCGCGGCCTGACCAACATGGCGGCGGATTACAACTTCTTCCAGAGCCTGTTCGGTATCGGTCGGGACGACAAAGACCCTGCTTATGCCCGTCAGGCATTCCAGGACTTCAAGACCCTGCTGCAGAACTACCCCAACAGTGTCTATGCCGCCGATGCCCGCGCCCGCATGATTGGCCTGAAGAATCGTCTGGCCCGATATGACCTGAGCGTGGCCGAGTATTACGTGAAGCGTGATGCACTGGTCGCAGCCGCCAACCGGGCCAAGCTGATTGTCGAAACCTACCCCGACACAGCCGAAACCGAGAAGGCACTGGAGATCATGGTCGAGTCTTACGACGCCCTGAAGATGCCGCAGCTGGCCAAGCATGCCCGCGAAGTGCTGGCCAAGAACTACCCGGAGAACCGCCTCGGCCGTGGCTGAGTGATACGGATAAACCGGTAATAAAAAAACCGATGCCAAGGCATCGGTTTTTTTATCTTTGCAATCCACCAATCCGGCTGGGTGAAGTTCCTGCAACCCATAGCGGTCGCGGCCCCTCACACCCCATCTATCCCATTCATTAGCCACCTGCGAGATGGCCGCATCGTGAAGTTCGCTTATCACCAAGGGTTGCAAACCCGCTGTCAGCCCGACGCCAGGCCGGGAAGAGCGGAACCGTCACCACACGGCCATATTGCCTCATACAGTGCCCCTGAATGGGAATAGATGGCTTAATGGCACTGTAATCCTGTCACCAGAGTCAGTAGTTGCCCTTTGTCCGAGCGCAGAGCGGTCTGGGCCAGCAACTGATAGGGAATCCCCTCCAGCAGCTTGACCCTCTCCCCGGCCGTACCATTGACCAACACGGCATCAAACCGGGCATCACGACAGGCAACCACATCCCTCACTTTCTCCCTGTCCAGATTCATTACCCGCATCTCTTCATAGGCAGATAGCAGACCAAGCTCCGTCTCCCCCAATTGCCAGCCGGCGATGCGATCCCGCTTCTCGAGCGGTATTCCCTCAAGCAACCGGGCCATCTTTCCCGATACTCCCTTGGCGGCATCGATCAAGGGGTAAACCAGTGTAAAGGTGAGCAGAAACATGATGGCCACCGAGCTGGCAACATGAGTAGCGCCATGCACCTCCTTGCGCCGCAACAACAGCGCCAGCGCAATCACGAAGAGCATACTGGCGGGGATATAACGCCACCCCAGCTTGCTGGCGACCTGTAGCACGTCTGCCGGAACATGACTGGCCACCGGTAGTGAAGGGCCCAGCAGAGGTAGCCCTATGACCACGACACAGAACAGCAGCATGAAACAGAGCCATCCCCGACCATAGCGAGCCGTCCATCCCGGCCAGTTCAGGCTGACCTGACCCAGCATGATGGCAAATACCGGCAACAACGGAAAAAGATAGAGGGTGCGCTTGGTGGATGAGAGGGTTAACAGCAAAAGGGTGCCCACTGCCCAGCACAACAGAAATAACCTCTCACGACTCCAGCGTCGCTGTTTGATGGTTTGCCAACCCCAATAGAAAATGAATGGCAACCAGGGGATGGTATATTCAGCCATCCCCAATAAATAATAGAGATAGGCCCCTTTCTTGATATGGCCGAGTTCGGTCGAGGTGCCTGTCAGGCGGCCTACCTGATTCTGCCAGAACCACTCATTCCATAAAGCATCGCCATCGAGATGATTAATTAATTCACGAATCCACGCTGCCACTGGCAATATAAAACAGAGCAGCATCAGCAGATGCTGCCAGATAAATCCTGGCAGTTTTTTGTCGATGGCGGCACATCTTGCAGCGAAGAAGAATAGCGGGAACCAGCCAAAAAAAACTGTCAGTGGCCCAATAGGACCTTTTGCCATAAAACAGCCCGCCAACCCTATTCCGGCCAGTATCGCCATCCACCGACGGCTTACAAGGTAATATTCTGAAAATGCCCAAAGGGTAAATATGACAAAGAAGGCAAGCGCACTGTCCGTTCTGATCCAGTGCGTGTTGATGATAAATCCTTCCATGGTGCCCAGTGCGATCACCGACCAGATCGCGGCCGATCTATTGCCAAGCAGGCGATAGGCCAGCAGGCCGGTAAAGAGCAGCATACCCGCCGCCCAGACCACGCCCGCCAACCGCAGGCTATTGGTCACCCCCAGCCAGGATTCAAACCCATCAAGAAACGGCAGAGCGGCCATATAGAAGAGCGGCGGCTTCTCGATAAAGCTGTGCCCGCCAAGGGTCGGTACCACCCAATCGCCATTGCGGTACATCTCGAGTGCAATGGCTGCCTCACGCGGCTCGTCAGGGGTCCAGAGCTGATGGTCAAACTGGCCAAACAGCAGCACCAGCGTAACCAGCAGCAACATCCAGCAGAGCGTGCGCTCCGAAATATCAGCACTCTGCATGGCTCATACCTTCTGTAATGGTCTCCCCACGCCCGATGGCATAGTAGGAAAAGCCCAGCCCCTTCATCTTGAGCGGATCGTAGAGATTGCGACCATCGACGATGAGGGGGTGCGCCAGCATCTTCCTGATCTGGGCAAAATCGGGCGCCTTGAACTCGTTCCACTCGGTACAGATGACCAACGCATCCGCCCCCGCCAGCGCTGCCTCCCTGGTCCCCATCAGCGACAGCTCGGGCTGGCAACCATAGATACGCTGTGCCTCCTTCATCGCCACCGGATCGAAGGCCTGCACCCGGGCCCCCTCCTGCCAGAGCGCCTCCATCAACACCCGGCTCGGCGCTTCGCGCATGTCATCCGTATTGGGCTTGAAGGCGAGTCCCCAGATGGCGATGGTCTTGCCCGCCAGCGACTCGCCTCGCTCGTGAAAGTGGCAGGCCAGGGTGTCGAAGAGCTTGAACTTCTGCCGCTCGTTGACCCGCTCCACCGCACGAATAAGCGGCGTGTCGTAGTCGAGGGCCGCTGCAGTCGCCAGAAATGCCCTCACATCCTTGGGGAAACAGGATCCGCCATAACCACAACCGGGATAGATAAACTGGTAGCCGATGCGCTGGTCGGCACCAATCCCCTGCCGCACCAGTTCGATATCGGCACCGACCCGCTCGGCCAGCCCGGCCATCTCGTTGATAAAGCTGATCTTGGTGGCCAGCATGCAGTTGGCGGCGTATTTGGTCAGCTCGGCACTGCGAACATCCATAAACAGAATGCGGTCGTGATTGCGATTAAATGGCTCATACAACTCGCGCATCACGGCTCTGGAACGCTCCTTGCCGGTGCCGATAACAATGCGATCCGGGCGCTGGCAATCCCTGACGGCCGCCCCCTCTTTCAGAAATTCCGGATTGGAGACCACATCGAATTCAAACTGCTTGCCAAGTTCGGCCTGCTGCTCCCTGACCCAGTAAAACACCTTGTCTGCCGTACCAACCGGCACGGTGGATTTGTTGACGATGATCACCTCATCTGCACGATGCTGGGCAATCGATCTCGCCACCGCCCTGACGGCGCTCAGATCGGCCGAACCATCCTCATCAGGGGGCGTACCGACGGCGATAAATTGCACGTCACCATGGGTAACCGCCATGGGAATATCCGTGGTGAATGTCAGCGAGCCATTTTGCAATGTCTGGTGTAATAACACATCCAGTCCCGGCTCATATATTGGTAATTCGCCATGGGATAATCTATTTATTTTATCTGCATCGAGATCGATACAAACAACCTGGTGCCCTACATCTGCCAATACAATTGCCTGTACCAGTCCGACATAGCCACTGCCAAACACTGTGATATTCATAACGATTTTTCCATAATGCGTAATGATGGAAACTTTACATCCTTTACTCAATTGCACTACGGGCAATTTGTAACAAGCAATGTCAATTCTGAATGACACCCAACCTGTTGAGCAATAGCAGATGATTTAGATGGCGACAGTCAAAAAAGTGGCTAAACACCAACCTAAAATAAAGCCAAGCGATTTTTTGTTACGAGATATTTCCATATTAAGCCACGCCATCAAAACGGCAGTAATTGTTACCAAGTGTTGCTATGCGCTTGAATAAAAACTCGTTATTCAGCTACTTTCAAAATATATCGAGCAATCTCGACACTTTCCCCAAGCATATTTCCAGTGAAAATCAGCAATGCAGATTTTCATCGTCATTTTATTTTTTGCGACATTAAGACCGGAGTCGTATGAAAGACTTTCTGCCATTCTCAAAGCCTGCCATGGGCGAGGCCGAGATCCGTGCCGTCAGCGAGGTGTTGCAATCGGGATGGATCACCACGGGCCCGAAAAATCATGAGCTGGAGCAGCGTTTCTGCGAGACCTTTGGCTGCCAGCATGCGGTCGCGCTTTGCTCCGCGACCGCGGGCATGCATGTCACCCTGATGGCGCTGGGGATTGGCCCGGGTGACGAGGTGATCACGCCCTCCCAGACCTGGGTCTCCACCATCAACATCATCACCCTGCTGGGGGCCACCCCGGTCTTTGTCGATGTGGACAAGGATACTCTGATGGTCAGCGCCGACCAGATAGCGCAGCTCATCACCCCCAACACCCGGGCCATCATCCCGGTCCACTACGCAGGGGCACCGGTCGACCTCGACCCCATCCTCGCCCTGGGTCGCCAGCACGATATTCCAGTCATCGAAGATGCCGCCCATGCAGTCGGCACCCGCTATCGCGCGCGCTGGGTCGGGGAAACCGGCACCGCCATCTTCTCTTTCCACGCCATCAAAAATCTTACCTGTGCCGAGGGAGGAATGCTGGTGACCGATGACCAGGCGCTGGCCGACAAGGCTCGCATGCTGAAATTTCACGGCCTGGGAGTCGATGCCTTCGACCGCATGACGCAGGGACGCAAGCCGCAGGCGGAGGTGATCATGCCGGGCTTCAAATACAACCTGGCCGACATCAACGCCGCCGTCGCCCTGGTGCAGCTGGCCCGCCTGCCCGAGCTCAATGCCAAGCGGGTCGAACTGGTGTCTCGCTACCATGAACGTCTGGCCAACCTGCCGCTGGCACCGCTGGCCATCCCCACCTACCCCCATCTGCATGCCTGGCACCTCTTCATGGTGCGGGTCGACCCCGAGCAGTGCGGCCTCGATCGCGATCAGCTGATGCAGGCGCTGCAGGAGCGAGGCATCGGCAGTGGCCTGCATTTTCGCGCCGCCCACACCCAGAAGTACTACCGGGAGCGCTATCCGGATCTTTCGCTACCCAACACAGAGTGGAACTCGTCACGGCTCTGCACCCTGCCCCTCTTCCCCGACATGACGCTCTCCGACGTGGATCGGGTTGTGGCAGCCCTGACCGACATACTGGAGTAACAATACGTGAACCATAACGACATCAAACGGGTCTCAGTCATCATCCCCGTCTACAACGAGGAGGCGAGCCTGCCGGAACTGGTGCAACGGGTGACCGACACCTGCGAGCAGCTGAGCCAGGATTACGAAGTGATCCTGATCGACGACGGCAGCAACGACCGATCCGCCACCATCATCAGCGAAGCCGCCAATCGCGAAGGGAGCAAGCTGGTCGCCGTGCTGCTCAACCGCAACTATGGCCAGCATGCCGCCATCATGGCCGGCTTCGAGACGGCAACAGGGGATCTGGTGATCACCCTGGATGCCGATCTGCAGAACCCGCCGGAAGAGATCCCGCGGCTGGTCGCCAGCGCCATGGAAGGGTATGACGTGGTCGGTACCATCCGCCGCAACCGGCAGGACTCCTGGTTTCGCAAAACAGCCTCCCGCTTTATCAACAAGTCGGTACAGCGGGCCACCGGCGTCCAGATGAGCGACTACGGCTGCATGCTGCGTGCCTATCGCCGCCACATCATCGACGCCATGCTCTGCTGTCAGGAGCGCAGCACCTTCATCCCCATCCTGGCCAACAGCTTTGCCCGCCGAACCACAGAGCTGGAGGTGGGCCACGCCGAGCGGGCCCACGGCGAATCCAAATACGGCCTGATGCACCTTATCAACCTGATGTACGACCTGGTCACCTGTATGACCACGGCCCCGCTGCGCCTGCTCAGCATCGTTGGCAGCCTGGTGGCGGGGATCGGCTTCACCTTCTCGATCCTGCTGCTGCTGCTGCGCCTGTTACTGGGCGCCGACTGGGCAGCAGATGGCGTCTTCACCCTGTTTGCCATTCTCTTCACCTTTGTCGGCGTGCAGCTGATCGGGATGGGGCTGCTGGGTGAGTACATAGGCCGCATGTATACCGATGTGCGCGCCCGTCCCCGCTACTTCATTCACCAAGTCGTTCGCTCCACACCAGATGCTTCGCAACAGGAAACTCAATCATGAACGTTGTTGTCTTTGCCTATCACGATATCGGCTGCACCGGTATCGAGTCCCTGCTTCAGGCCGGTTATCAGATCCAGGCGGTCTTCACCCACGCCGATGATCCGGGCGAGAACCGCTTCTTCGGTTCGGTGGCCCAGCTCTGCGCCGAACATGACCTGCCGGTCTACTCTCCCGAAGACGTGAACCACCCGCTCTGGGTCGAGCGTATCCGCGAACTGGCGCCCGAGGCCATCTTCTCCTTCTACTACCGCAACCTGCTCAAGCAGGAACTCCTCGATATCCCGACCGTCGGGGCCTTCAATCTGCATGGATCCCTGCTGCCTGCCTATCGTGGCCGGGCGCCCATCAACTGGTGTCTGGTCAACGGCGAACGCGAAACCGGCATGACCCTGCACCGGATGACAGCCCGTGCCGATGCCGGCGATATCCTTGCCCAACAGGCAGTAACCATTGCCCACGATGACACCGCGCTGACCCTGCATGGCAAGATGCGCCAGGCAGCCCGCGCCCTGCTGGAAGGGGAGCTGGTCAAACTCAAGCGCGGTGACGCCACCTTCACCCCGCAGGACGAGAGCAAGGCAAGCTACTATGGTCGCCGCACCCCGGCCGATGGCGAGCTGCACTGGGATAAGCCCGCCAGGGATCTCTATAACCTGGTACGTGCCGTTACCCAGCCCTACCCGGGAGCCTTCAGCTTCGCCGGTGATCGCAAGCTGACGGTCTGGCAGGCAAAGCCGCTGGCGATCCAGAGCGACCAGCAGCCGGGCACCATTCTCTCCCACGACCCGCTGCGGGTGGCCTGTGGTGAAGGGGTGCTGGAGATCCTGGCCGGTCAGGTCGAAGGGGGGCTCTATGTACGCGGCGCCCAACTTGCCCGCGAGCTGGGGCTGATGGAAGGGATGAAGATCGGCGACAAGGCGAGCAAGGCCATGCGCAAGGCACGGCTGACCCGGGTGTTGATCCTCGGCGTCAACGGCTTTATCGGCAACCACCTCACCGAGCGCCTGCTCAAGGATGGCGGCTACGAGGTCTATGGCCTCGACATCGGCTCCAGCGCAGTGGAACGCTTCATCGGCCACCCCCACTTCCACTTCGTGGAGGGGGACATCAGCATCCACACCGAGTGGATCGAGTACCACATCAAGAAGTGCGACGTGATCCTGCCGCTGGTGGCCATCGCCACCCCCATCGAGTACACCCGCAACCCGCTGCGGGTGTTCGAACTCGACTTTGAAGAGAACCTCAAGATCGTCCGCTACTGCGTCAAGTACCACAAGCGCATCATCTTCCCCTCCACCTCCGAGGTGTACGGGATGTGCGACGACCACAGCTTCGACGAAGATGAATCCCGCCTCATCGTCGGCCCCATCAACAAACAGCGCTGGATCTACTCGGTCTCCAAGCAGCTGCTGGATAGGGTGATCTGGGCCTACGGCAAAAAAGAGGGGCTCAACTTCACACTGTTCCGTCCCTTCAACTGGATGGGCCCACGCCTCGACAGCCTGGACTCTGCCCGCATCGGCAGTTCCCGCGCCATCACCCAACTGATCCTCAATCTGGTGGACGGCACCCCGATCCAGCTGGTGGATGGCGGCGCCCAGAAACGCTGCTTCACCGATATCGAGGATGGCATTGAAGCCCTGTTCCGCATCGTCGAAAACAGTGGCAATCGCTGCAACGGCCAGATCATCAACATCGGCAACCCGGATAACGAGGCGAGCATTCGCGAGATGGCCGAGGTGCTGCTCGCCAAGTTCGAGGCCCACCCGTTGCGCCACCACTTCCCGCCATTTGCCGGCTTCAATCTGGTGGAGAGCAAGTCCTTCTACGGCGACGGCTATCAGGATGTCTCCCACCGCCGCCCGAGCATCCGTAATGCCCGCAAGCTGATCGACTGGGAACCGACCATCGAGATGGAAGAGACCATCGGCAAGACGCTGGACTTCTTCCTGCAGGGGGCGGTCACGACGGGAGTCGAGCATGACTGAAGTGGGTCTGCGGATCGACGTCGATACCTTCAGGGGAACCCGTGACGGGGTTCCCCGCCTGCTGCAACTGCTCGACAAGCATCAGGTGAAGGGGAGTTTCTTCTTCTCGGTCGGTCCGGACAACATGGGGCGCCACCTGTGGCGCCTGCTAAAACCCCGCTTCCTGCTCAAGATGCTGCGTTCCAACGCCGCATCCCTCTATGGGCTCGATATCCTGCTGGCTGGCACCGCCTGGCCCGGCAAGTCCATCGGCAGAGAGCTGGGTTCCCTGATGCGCGACACCGATAAGGCGCACCATGAGGTGGGGCTGCATGCCTGGGATCACCACGGCTGGCAGGCCAATATCGGTCGCTGGGACGAAGCCGAACTGATCCGCCAGACCCGGCTCGGAGTCGATGCCCTGAGCGAGATCCTGGGGCGCGAAGTGGATTGCTCCGCCGCCGCCGGCTGGCGAGCCGATCCCCTCACCACCCAGGCCAAGGAGCAGTTCGGCTTTCGCTACAACAGTGACTGCCGCGGCTGCGGCCTGTTCCGTCCCATTCTGGAGGATGGTCGGCCCGGCACCCCGCAGATCCCGGTCAACCTGCCCACCTTTGACGAGGTGATTGGCAGCCAGGTGACGGCCGAGCGCTTCAACCACTTCCTGCTGGAGCAGCTGACTGCGGCACCGCAACCGGGCCCCCATGTCTACACCATCCACGCCGAGGTGGAGGGGATCGTCATGGCCGAGCAGTTCGATCTCCTGCTCGATGAAGCCAGGTCGCGCGGCATCCACTTCATCCCCCTTGGCAACCTGCTTCCCCCCGACCCAGCCCTCTTGCCGACCAGCCATCTGCTGCGCGGCTCCCTGCCAGGACGCGAAGGGTGGCTCGGTTGCAAGATGACGCCATGAACCCGCTCGCCAGATTGCAACAGAGAATCTCATGAAGATGACCCGATGGGCCCTGCCCCTTTTCTTCCTCGCCTTTTACCTGCTGCCACTCAACCAGCGGATGCTGTGGAGCCCGGACGAAAACCGTTACGCCGAGATCAGCCGGGAGATGATCACCACGGGTGACTGGGTGGTGCCCCACTTCCTTGGCCTGCGCTACTTCGAGAAACCCATCGCCGGTTACTGGTTCAACAGCCTCAGCCAGCTGCTGTTTGGCGAGAGCAACTTTGCGGTCCGCTTCGCCTCGGCCGCAGCCACCGGCCTGAGCGCCCTGCTGATCTTCTGGTTCGCTCTGCAGCTGTGGCAGTGCCGGCGTACAGCGTGGTTCGCCAGCCTGATCTATCTCTCGACCCTGATCGTCTACGGCATCGGCACCTACAGCGTGCTGGATGCCATGGTCACCCTCTGGCTCAATGCCGCCATGGTGAGCTTCTACCTCATCCGGCAAGAAGGGCCGCCCGGTCGCAGAGTGGCAGGCTATCTGCTGTTCGGCCTCGCCTGCGGCATGGGCTTTCTCACCAAAGGCTTTATCGCACTGGCGGTACCCGTGGTAGCCATCATGCCCTACGCCATCTATCAGCGCCGCCTGCGCGAGCTGGTATGTTTCGGGCCGCTGGCCATCCTTAGCGCGGCTCTGCTGGTCGCCCCCTGGGCCATCGCCGTACACCTGCGCGAGCCGGACTACTGGCACTACTTCTTCTGGATTGAGCACATCCAGCGCTTCGCCTCGGAAGATGCGCAGCACAAGGCGCCATTCTGGTACTACCTGCCGATGGGGCTGCTCGGCACCCTGCCCTGGCTCGGCCTGCTGCCGGGGGCACTGAAGCAAGGATGGCAAGCGCGCAAGAACAGCCCGGAAACCCTCTATCTGTTGGCCTGGGTGGTGTTGCCGCTGCTCTTCTTCAGCATTGCCAAAGGCAAGCTGCTCACCTATATCCTGCCCTGTTTCGCCCCGCTGGCCATGCTGATGGCCACCAGCGCCGTGGACAAAATCAAGGAAGGTAAAGAGCGGGCCTTCAAACTCAACGCCTGGCTGAACGGCCTGTTCGGCCTCATCGGACTGGTAGTGCTGACCGTGCTGGCTTTATCCCGCGACCAAGCCATCTACGGTGAAGAGGATCACGGGGCACTGTCGGTGGCCATGGCCATCTTTATCGGCTGGTCCCTGCTCGGACTCATCCAGTTGCAGGCGGTCAGTCGCCGCTGGGTCCTGAGCGCGCTCTGCCCCATGATACTGGCCATCGGCCTGCCCTGGGCGCTGCCGCAATCACTGATCGACTCAAAGCTGCCAGAGCGTTTCATCGAGACCAATCAGGCCGTGCTGCAGGGTTCAGAGACTCTGCTGGCCAGCGATCCGGGACTGGCATCCGCTCTCGCCCGGAGCACACGGCGCGGCGAGATCATGCTGTTCGACGACAAAGGAGAGCTAGCTTACGGCCTGGGCTATCCGGATGCCAAGGGCCGCTATGTTGCCCGTGCAGAGTTCCCGAGATGGTTGGCACAAGCGCGCGAGAAGGGGCAAGTTGCCCTGCTGATGAAGACCGATCACGACGGAGAGACCGGCCCTCTGCCCCCTGCCGACGAGACCCTCGTCAGCCACCGGCTGACCCTGCTCATCTACCATGGAGTACGCTGATGGATATAGTGCTGCTATTACTGGTGTGCCTGCTGACCAGCAGCGGCCAGATGCTGCAAAAGCAGGCCGTTATCTGCTGGCAGCGTAACCCCTGTAACCACCTGCAAAAGCTGCGTTCCCCCTGGCTTGTTGCCAGCGTGGCAGCACTTGGCAGTGGCATGCTGCTCTGGATTTATCTGTTGCAACGACTGCCGCTGAGCATGGCCTACCCCATGCTCAGCATTAATCTGGTGCTGGTGCTGCTCGGCTCACGCCTCTTTTTCCACGAGCCGGTGAGCAGCCACAACTGGCTGGGGGCTGCCACCATCATCGTCGGCGCCCTGCTGCTGGGAGGCCTGCGATGAAGGGCTATCTCTACGTGTTAGGCAGCATAGTGCTGGTGACGGTGGCGCAGCTCTGCATGAAGTGGGGAGCGATCAGCCTCCCTGCATGGCAGGCCGATCCCGCCGTGATGCTGGCTCACCCCCTGCCACTCCTCACCATCGTCATCGGCATCCTCTGCTACGGGCTATCGCTGCTCTGCTGGCTGGCCGCGCTGCACTCCACACCGCTCAATATCGCCTACCCACTGCTCAGCACCAGTTACGGGCTGGTCTATCTGCTGGCGGTGAGCATGCCGGTCTTTGCCGAACCGCTGGTGGCAAGCAAGGCGGCAGGTGTTGCGCTTATCTTCTTCGGCGCCGTGCTGGTCGGCAGCAAACCGGCGACAGGCAAGCCGGAGCGGCAAGATCCCCCTGCCAATCCCTGAGGCAGCTTTAAACAAAAAGAAGAGGCGGCACTCTGTGCCGCCTCTTCTCATTTTCCGCCTGACCAGCGCCTGTTACTTCGCGACGTTGCCCGCCACGTTCAGGGCATCCCAGGTGCGGGAGAAGGGGGGCGCGTAGGCAAAGTCCAGCATGCCTAGCTGCTCGGTGGTCACCCCCATGGTGATGGCAACCGCCAGCGCGTCGATGCGGTGTACCGCCCCCTTGCGACCGAGGATCTGGCCCCCCAGCAGCCGCTTGCTGCCCGCCTCGTAGACCAGCTTGACGTGAATGTCGGACTGACCCGGGCAGTAGTTGGTGTGGCACTTGTCCTTGATCACCACGGTGCGATAGTCGATCCCCATCGCCCTGGCTTCCTGCTCGGAGAGGCCGGTACGGCCCGCCTCCAGCCCCAGCACCTTGAGCGCGGCAGAGCCGAGGGTGCCCGGGAATTCCTGCTCGGCACCCGCCAGGTTCTCGCCCACCATGCGCCCCAGCTTGTTGGCGATGGTGGCGAGCGGCACATAGACCTGCTGCTGCTTCACGGCGTGCCAGACGCTGGCACAGTCGCCGGCCGACCAAACATTGGCCAGCGAGCTGCGCCCCTGCCGGTCCACCTTGATGGCGCCGTTGCCGAGCCGCTCGATGCCGGTATTAGCCAGAAACTCGGTGTTGGGCTTCACCCCGGTGCAGACCACCACGATATCGGCCTCGTACTCGCCCTGGCTGGTGCGCACGCCGGTCACCCGACCATCCCCCAGCAGCGCTTCAACTCGATCACCCAGATGGAGAGAGACCCCCTGCTCGCGCAGTTCGGTTTCGATGTGCTGGGTGATCTCGCAATCAAACGCGTCGGGGATGACCCGATCCGCCAGCTCGATAAGACGCACCTCTTTGCCTTGATGGACCAGCGCCTCGACCACCTCCAGCCCGATAAAGCCGGAGCCAATCACCACGGCGCGGCGATTGTTCTTGTCTTGCACCGCCGCCTTCAGCGCCAACCCGTCGGCCATCCGGCGCAGACCGAATACCCCTTGCTGCTGCAGACCGGGGATGGGGGGCATCACTTCGCGGGCACCGGTGGCAATCATCAGGCGATCGTAGCGATCGGTGAAGGTGTCGCCGTTGTGCTCCACCACCAGAGTCTGGGCAGCCGCATCGACGCTCAGCACCCGATGGCCAATCTTGACCTCGATCCCCTTGGCGGCGAACTGCTCGGGGGTGAACTCGGCCATGTAACCGGGCTCCTGAAACTCGTCACCGACGAAGTAAGGCAGGCCGCAGGCACCGAAAGAGATCACTTCGGAGGCCTCATACACCACGATGTCGGCATCTTTGGCCAGACGGCGCGCCTTGGCGGCCGCACTCATACCGGCGGCTTCGCCACCGATGATCAGAATTCTCATTGTTTTTCCTCTCAATGGCGCAGGGAGGGCATGCCCTCCCTGCGGTCTATGACGGGAAAGAGTCGCCCCTTTCCACGGGCAGATCAACCGACAGCAAATCAGACGGTGGACTCTTCGCCGTCCAGACTCACTTCGTGATCGCTGTTGAACACATGCATGTCGGTCTCGCCCATCAGGCGGCTGGTGACCGTCCCTGCGGTGATGGAACCGGAAACGTTGAGCGCGGTACGGCCCATGTCGATCAGCGGCTCGATGGAGATGAGCAGACCGGCCAGCGCCACCGGGAAGTCCAGCGCGGAGAGCACGATCAGCGCGGCAAAGGTGGCGCCACCGCCAATCCCGGCCACCCCGAAGGAGCTGACTGTGATGATGGCGATCAGGGTCATGATAAAGCCGGGATCCATCGGGTTAACCCCGACGGTCGGCGCAATCATCACGGCCAGCATGGCCGGATAGATACCGGCACAGCCGTTCTGGCCGATGGTGGAACCGAAGGAGGCGGCGAAGTTGGCGATCCCCTCCGGAATACCCAGCGACTTGGTCTGGGTCTGCACGTTCATCGGGATGGAGCCCGCACTGGTGCGCGAGGTGAAGGCAAACGCCAGCACCGGCGTGATCTTCTTGAGGAAGCGCAGCGGGTTGATGCCGACCATGCTCACCAGCAGCAGGTGCACGACAAACATGATGGCGATGGCGCCGTAAGAGGCCATCACAAAGCTGAGCAGGTTGAGAATATCTGCATAGTTGGAGCCGGAGACCACCTTGGTCATCAGCGCCAGTACGCCAAACGGGGTCAGGCGCAGCACCAGAGTCACCATTCGCATTACGATGGCATGAGCCACTGCCACGAAGTGGCTGAAGCTGGCGAAGATCTCCGGCTTCTTGCGGGCGATGCCGGTAGCGGAGAGGCCGATGAAGATGGAGAAGATCACCACAGCGATGGTGGAGGTCTTGCGCGCCCCGGTCATGTCGAGGAAGGGGTTGGCGGGAATGAACTCCAGCATCATCTTGGCGAACGACATGCTCTCGACGCTGCCAAGGGTGGTCTGCAGCGCGGCGCCACGAGCGCTCTCGGCGGCACCGGAGGTGAGCCCTTCAGCAGTCAGGCCAAACAGGTTGGACATCAGGATGCCCGCCCCGGCGGCGATGGCGGTGGTGAAGATCAGCACGCCGATGGTCATGGCGCTGATCTTGCCCAGCGCAGTGCCGCCATTGAGCTTCAAGATAGCGCTGATGATGGAGACCATGATGAGCGGGATGATGATCATCTGCAGCAGCTTCACATAGCCGCTACCCACGATATCCAGATAGTCGATGGTCTGAACAATGACGGACGAACCAGCACCGTAAAGCAGTTGCAACGCGGCGCCGAACAGAATACCGAGCCCCAGACCGGCAAATACCCGGCGGGTGAAGCTCACATGTTTTTCCTGTAACCGGTAGAGAAAGAACAGCAAGATGGCGGCGATGGCCAGATTGCCGATAACGCTAAATGTCATGGTATGACTCCCCAAAAAGCGGGCTTGGGCCCGAGAAACAAGAGCAAGCGCCATGCTTGCCCTGGCAACCGTGTCAGACGGTCTGCGCCGTCGTGACAAGAACAAGGGGGTCTATCGCCCCCTTGTCACAGATTCACTGCTTCTGCTGTTTCGCTCGCATGATGTTGATGATTTCGATGTCGGTATCCAGCATCCCCTCTTTGGAGAGGCGGCCCAGATTGGCGATGGTCTGGTCCACATCGTCGGAGACGATCCCCTCGCTCTGGGGGACATGCAGGTTGTTGATAGCCATCAGCGAAGACTTAACCGCCGCCGAGGTGGAGGTAGAGACCTTCATGGAGCAGGCGCTGCCCGCGCCGTCGCAGATGATGCCGGAGACATCGCCAATCATGTTGTTGATGCAGTGGCTGATCTGCTGATACTGGCCGCCCAGCAGCCAGGTGATGGCCGCGCCGGAGCCCATGGCGGCTGTACTGGCGGCGCAGAGGGCCGACAGCTTGTTCTGGTAAGTCTTGATGTAGATGGCCACCAGATGGCTCATCACCAGCGCCCGGGTCAGCTGCTCGTCACTCGCCTTGAGGAAGCGGGCAGCCGCGACCACAGGCATGGTGGCGGCAATGCCCTGATTGCCGGAACCGGAGTTGGACATGGCGGGCAGCATGGCGCCATCCATCCGCGCATCGGAAGCGGCGGAAGAGAGGCGCATCGCCAGGGTCATCAGGTCATCGGAGAGCAGCTTGCGCTCCACCTGTTCGGTGAGGATCTTGCCGATCTTCAGGCCGTAACCCTGCAACCCTTCGTCCGCCAGCGCCTGATTCATGGTGGCGGCCTCGCGGATAAAGTCGATCTCCGCCAGCGGCACTTCCAATGCAAAATCGACGATCTCCCGCAGGGTCATGGTCGGTTTGGCGGATTTGGCTGGCTGGATCTGCACGCCGGGGGCACTGGCCTGCTCCATCAGCACCTCGCCATCCTTCTCCATCAGGATGATGCGGGTGTGGTCGGTACAGATCACCACCCGGGCACTGTGCCCTTCAACTTCAGCCAGCACCTCGGCGTAGAGCACGTCCGGCACATCCTTCACATCCACCTTGATCACCGGCAGCAGCGCCTTGGCCGCTTCCACCTGTTCTGGTGTGAGGGTCTTGAGCACCTCCAGCCCGGCATCGGGATTGCCGCCGGTGATGCCGACCGCAGCGGCCACCGGCAGACCGATCATGCCGGTGCCCGGTACTCCGACCCCCATGCCGTTCTTGAACAGATTGCCACTGACCCAGACGCTGATGCGAGTCGGGGTCTCCCCCAGCAACTTGCGGCAGTTGGCCGCTGCCAGCGCCACCGACATCGGCTCGGTACAGCCCAGGGCCGGCACCACTTCACGCTTGAGCAGGGTAATAAAGTCGGTCCATTGTGGTTTCATCTGTGCATTCTCATCTTGGTGGCGCAATGCCTGTCATCGCCACAGGCAACAGCATGGCAAAAAAGGGTGACACGGGATCAACATCAAGCAGGAGCGCGTCGCCAAGGCGTCGCGAGAGAGGTGGCCGTCTGATGACTGCCCCATGCAAATCAACTTAATTTGATTCTAATATCAATAAAATCAAATTAAGTTGCGCAACATCGCTTTTTTAGCGCCATTATGCCCGTCTTTTAACAAAGCGCGACAATTTGTGATGCAACGCACAGACGATGGAGTCACCTAGAGATGATAGCGGGCCAGCAGCTGCTGGTAGGCCGGGGTCTGCTTGAACTGTTTCAAGGCGGCCGAGAAGCGCCTCGCCAACTGGTCATGGCCGGGCTTGTGGGTAAATCCGAGAAAGTTGCGGTTATCGTCGGTCAGCAGGCGGCGACCATTGAACACCTGATCCTGCAGCCCCTGGGTACGCAGCAGATAACGACCAACTTGTTCATTGAGCACGACACCATCCAGTCGGCCGGCCATCATCAGATGCAACTGCTTGACCATCTTGCCATCGCCCGTCATGGCGACCCTGATCACCCCTTCATCGGCCAGAAAATCGGGGCTGTAGGCATAGTCGGCCTGAATGCCGATCCGCAACCCCTTGAGGTCGGATAATTGCTCGAATTTCACCGGACGATCCACCGGATAGAAGAGCACTTCGCCACTACGAGAGAGCGGCTCTTCGGGATAGTGGAGCCACTCTTGGCGATCCTTGTTATAGAAGACGTCGAGTACCGCATCCCCCTGCCCGAGGCGGGCCTGTTGCAACACCCGCTTCCATGGCAGCACCTTCACCTCGGTGCGATAGCCGAGCTGCTGCAGCACGGTGCGAGCCAGCTCGAGATCTGCGCCCACCAGCTCCCCCTTGTCGCTGTGCATCACATAGGGGGGCCACAGTTCTGTCAATATGGTCAGGGTCGGCTTGTCATGAGCCATAGCCATGCCACCGACGAGAAGAGATGCCAGCAGCCAGCCGTACCACCCGATCCTTCGCCAACCCTGACACCACATCATGGAGATCCCTCATGGTCCGTATGGATTGAGGATATACAAGGGATGGGCAATAAAAAAGGAGGCCGAAGCCTCCTTGATATCCACTCTCTGAATGGCACTTACAGTGCTTTCAGGATTGCCTCGACGCTGGCCTTGGCATCGCCAAACAGCATCTGGGTATTTTCCTTGAAGAACAGCGGGTTCTGGACACCGGCGTAGCCAGTGTTCATGGAGCGCTTGAAGCCGATGACATTCTGCGCTTTCCACACTTCCAGCACCGGCATACCGGCGATCGGGCTGCCCGGATCTTCCATCGCGGCCGGGTTGACGGTGTCGTTGGCACCGATCACCAGCACGGTGTCGGTATCGGCGAAGTCCTCGTTGATCTCGTCCATTTCCAGCACGATGTCATACGGGACTTTCGCTTCCGCCAGCAGCACGTTCATGTGGCCAGGCAGACGACCGGCAACCGGGTGGATACCGAAGCGCACCTTGACGCCGCGGTCACGCAGCTTCTGGGTGATCTCGGCAACCGGATACTGAGCCTGTGCCACCGCCATACCGTAGCCCGGGGTGATGATGACGGAGCTGGAGTTCTTCAGCAGGTCAGCCACTTCCTCGGCGCTGGTTTCGCGGTATTCGCCCATCTCCTGATCAGCCGTGGAGGCCACGCCATCGGAGCCGAAGCCACCGGCGATCACGGAGATGAAGGAGCGGTTCATCGCCTTACACATGATGTAGGAGAGGATCGCACCGGAGGAACCCACCAGGGCACCGGTGACGATCAGCAGGTCATTGGAGAGCATGAAGCCCGCCGCCGCCGCCGCCCAACCGGAGTAGGAGTTCAGCATGGAGACCACCACCGGCATGTCTGCGCCACCGATGGAGGCAACCAGATGCCAGCCGAAGGCGAAGGCGATCAAGGTCATCACCAGCAGGGCGAAGGTAGAGCCGCCCGCGTTGACGAAGTAGACCATCAGCGCCAGAGAAGCGACCACGGCCAGCAGGTTCAGCTTGTGGCGGTGCGGCAGCATCAGCGGCTTGGAGGAGATGAGACCACGCAGTTTGCCGAAGGCAACCACGGAACCGGTGAAGGTCACGGCACCGATGAAGACGCCCAGGAAGATCTCGACCAAATGGATGTTCAGCATGGCGCCGGTCAGGTGCTCGACCTGAGCAACGCTGTTGGCCTGCTCGAACGCCGCACGGGCGGCTGCCAGGGTGGCATCCAGGTTGGAACCGACGGAGACGACCACCTCAGCAGGTGCAGAGGGGTGCAGATCGATGAAGCTGTTGAAGCCCACCAGCACTGCCGCCATACCCACGAAGCTGTGCAGCACGGCCACCAGCTCGGGCATCTCGGTCATCTCGACCTTGAGTGCCAGACGCACGCCGATGGCACCGCCAATCACCATGGCCAGGATGATCCAGTGAACACCGCTGGTCTCCGGGTTGAATACGGTAGCGAGCAGGGCGATAGCCATACCCGCGATACCGAACAGGTTGCCATGCTTGGCCGTTTCTTGCTTCGACAGTCCCGCGAGACTGAGGATGAAGAGCACGGCGGCAACGATATAGGATGCTGTTACCAGTCCTTGAGACACGTTAAACCCCCTTAATCCTTACGGAACATCTTCAGCATGCGCTGAGTGACGGTGAAGCCGCCGAAGATGTTGATACTGGCAATCAGCACGGCGACGAACGCCAGCGCGGTGACCAGGGTCGACCCTTGCCCGATCTGCAGCAGGGCACCGACCACGATAATGCCGGAGATGGCATTGGTGACCGACATCAGCGGCGTATGCAGGGCGTGCGATACGTTCCACACCACGTAGTAACCGACCACACAGGCCAGGATGAATACGGTGAAGTGGGAGAGGAAGGCTGCCGGGGCAACGGAGGCGATCCAGCCGAAGGCGGCGATGCCGAGGGCACCGAACACGAACTTCTTGTTGGAAGGCTTGGCCTCTTCCTTCTTGGCTGCCGGTTTGGCGGCGGCCGGTTTCTGCGGGGCAGCAGAGACGGAGATGGCGGGCGGCGGGAAGGTCACTTCACCGGCCTGGATCACCGTCATGTTGCGCTGAACCACATCTTCGAAGTCGATGGCAACGTTGCCGTCCTTCTCCTTGCACATCAGCTTCATCAGGTTGACCAGGTTGGTACCGTAGAGCTGGGAGGATTGGGCAGGCAGACGGCCCGGCAGATCGGTGTAACCGATCACCTTGACGCCGTTGTCGGTGACATGCAGCTCACCCGGCACTGTGTATTCACAGTTGCCGCCAGCCTGAGCGGCCATGTCCACGATGACGGAGCCCGGCTTCATGCTGTCGACCATCTCTTTGGTGATCAGCTTGGGAGCCGGCTTGCCCGGGATCAGAGCGGTGGTGATGATGATGTCCACCTCTTTGGCCTGCTGGGCGAACAGCTCCATCTCGGCCTTGATGAACTCATCGGACATGACTTTGGCGTAACCATCGCTGGATGCACCATCTTCGCCACCGAAGTCCAGCTTGAGGAATTCCCCACCCATGGATTCGATCTGCTCGGCCACTTCCAGACGGGTGTCGAAGGCACGCACGATGGCACCGAGGGAACCGGCCGTACCGATGGCAGCCAGACCGGCCACACCGGCACCGATCACCAGTACCTTGGCAGGCGGCACTTTACCGGCTGCGGTGATTTGACCGGTGAAGAAGCGACCGAACTGGTGCGCAGCTTCAACCACAGCGCGATAGCCACCGATGTTGGCCATGGAAGAGAGGGCATCGAGGGACTGGGCACGGGAGATCCGCGGCACCATATCCATCGCCATCACATTGATGTTGCGCTCGGACAGCTTCTTGACCAGCTCAGGGTTCTGGGCAGGCCAGATGAAGCTCACCAGAGTGGCGCCATCTTTAATTTGTGCGATCTCGGCATCGGTCGGCGCATTGACCTTGAAGATAAGGTCGGCTTGCCAGACATTCGGCACCACGCTGGCACCGGCAGCCTCGAAGGCGGCATCATCGAAGCTGGCCGACAGGCCTGCGCCGGTCTCGATGGCGACCTCGAAGCCGAGCTTTTTCAGCTGCTCGACGGTAGCCGGGGTCGCTGCGACCCGGGTCTCACCGGCGAGACTCTCTCTCGGTATTCCAATCTGCATGACTATTCCCTGATGGTTAATAAACAATCGCTGCCCAGTGTCTCACTTCTGACGAAACAAGACATGACCAAAGTGCAGGTCCAGGGCTCTTTGTTATGAAAATCAGTAGGCTTTACCTCAACCTCCTGTCATGGTCAGGCCCCCGCTTTTCAGGCGCGAAGGTGATTAGTATCAAATTTTGGAGTTTTATTACAACCGCAGTCCCGACGGCACTCGTACAGAATTCAGCCCATCCCTGGCTACGATTAAAAAAAACAAACCAAATTAGAGGCTTATACCAGTAAAAACGGCTGAAAAAAGTGATCCAACCAGTCAAAAAAAATGTTTTACCGGCCCTCTATCTTAGCGTTTTTTGTTCTTACGAAATCCGCTTTCGTCTCACTTCTCGCAGCGAAACGCCGAAAAGTAACATTTTCCCAACAAAAGCGGGGTCGCTCAGCCGCCAGATGGCGGGAGAGGGCCCCGGCAATTCAATCGTTTCGCCCGTTTGGCACCGATTGGCGGCCCTTACCAGGCCGCTTCATAAATATGCTGGCTCTGCACCAGATCGATATCGCCGTGCTCGCCGATGGCAGTCATACCGTGCTCCCCCAGCTTGCCGATCAGGGTGTCGATACCCAGATCTTTCAGACCGTAGTCGCGCAGTCGGGTCTTGACCCCCATCCGCTCGAAGAAGTCGCGGGTCGCGGCGATGGCATCGTCGATGCGTTCCGCTTCGCTGCCGCTGTTCAGACCCCACACCCGCTCTGCGTATTGCAGCAGCTTGGCATGCTTCTGTTTGCGCTTGGCCTGCAGCAGGGCAGGCAGCACCACCGCCAGAGTCTGGGCATGGTCAAGGCCGTGCAGAGCGGTCAGCTCGTGACCCAGCATGTGGGTGGCCCAGTCCTGCGGCACACCGGCACCAATCAGGCCGTTCAGCGCCATGGTGGCACTCCACATGATGTTGGCGCGCACCTCATAGTTGTGCGGTTCGGCCAGCGCCTTGGGGCCCTCTTCAATCAGGGTCAGCAGCAAGCCTTCGGCGAAGCGATCCTGCACCTTGGCGTTGACCGGATAGGTGAGGTACTGCTCCACGATGTGGACAAAAGCATCCACCACCCCGTTCGCCACCTGACGCTCGGGCAGGGTGTAGGTGAGCACCGGATCCAGCACGGCGAAGCGCGGCATCACGAACGGCGAGAAGAAGTGCACCTTGTCGCCACTGCTGCGACGGGTGATGACGGCGCCCATGTTCATTTCGGAACCGGTCGCCGGCAGGGTCAGCACGGAACCAAGCGGGATGGCGGAGCGCACTTCGCTGCCGACGGTCTCGAGAATGTGCCAGGGATCCTTGGCCAGATCGTAGTGCGCGGCAGCAGCGATAAACTTGGTGCCATCGAGCACGGAACCACCACCAACGGCGAGCAGGAAGTCGACCCGCTCGGCACGGGCCAGCTCCACGGCGCCCATCAGGGTCTCGTAGGCCGGGTTCGGCTCGATGCCGCCAAATTCAAACAGGGTCATGCCAGCCAGCTCGTTACGGATCTGCTCCAACAAGCCGCTGCGTACCACGCTGCCACCACCGTAGGTGATCATGACGCGGGCATCGCTCGGAAGCTGCTCGCGCAGCTGGGCGATCTGCCCTTGGCCGAACAGGATTTTGGTCGGGGTATGGAGAGTAAAGTTGTTCATCGACATTGCCTTCTTCTGATAGTCAGGGCGGCCTGGCCGCGAAATCGTGATTGCATTTTTCTCCAGAACAACACTACCATCAAGACAACATCCTGCTTGATTCTTGCCTATTTCTACAAAGCAGCGAAAACCGGAACTGTCGAATCAAAGAGCACCCATGCAAAACCGTTACAGCGACCTCGCCGCCAGATTGACCCGCCACGTCACCGCACCCGGCATCACCCCATCACCGGTGAAACAGGTCAACCTCATCTATACCACCGAGCACCATGGCCGCACCCCGGTGCTCTACCAACCGCGGATGATCGTTATCCTGCAGGGACACAAGGTGGGTTATCTGGCGGATCAGGTGTTTCGCTACGACCCCAACCACTATCTGCTGATGACCCTGCCGCTGCCCTGCGAGTGCGAGTGCTTCGCCTCCCCCGAGCAGCCGCTTATCGGTTTTACCATCGAGATCGATCTGGTAACCCTGCAAGAGCTGTTGCTGGAGCTGGGCGATGCCCTGCCCGCCCCCGCGCCACAAAAGAGCGGTGTCCACTCGGTCCCCCTGTCGGAAACCATGTTTTGCGCCGCCGAGCGACTGATCGAGCTGATGGATAACCCGTTGCACGCCAGGGTGCTGGGGCCGCAGACGGTGCGGGAGATGCTGTTCCACGCTCTCACCGAGGTGGGCGGCCCGGCGCTGCAGGCGCTCGCCAATCGCCACAACCATGTGGGCCAAATCGCCCGGGTGCTGCGTATGATAGAGTCCCGTTATGCCGACAACCTCACCATGGAGGAGCTGGCGCGGGAGGTGAACATGAGCGTCTCCGCCTTTCACCACCACTTCAAGGCGGTCACCGCTACCTCGCCGCTGCAATACATCAAGTCGTTTCGCCTGCACAAGGCGCGAATGATGATGCTGCACGACGGCATCAAGGCGGGTACCGCGGCGGCCAGAGTCGGTTACGAGAGCAACTCCCAGTTCAGTCGGGAGTACAAGCGCTTCTTCGGCAGCACGCCGACGGATCAGGCCTCCCGCTTCCGGGATGGCCAGCTGCGCATCATCGAGGGATAACGAGAGAGGGATTACCTATGCGTTCACTGCTTTGTCTGTTTACCGTCTGGCTGCTGACGGCCTGCACCGGGATTGCCGATGGCATCCGCCCCGTTACCGGCTTCCAGCTCGATCGTTATCTCGGTACCTGGTACGAAATCGCCCGCCTCGACCACAGCTTCGAGCGGGGGCTGGAGCAGGTGAGCGCCACCTACAGCCTGCGGGACGATGGCGGCGTCAAGGTGCTCAACCGCGGCAAGCAGAGCGATGGCAGCTGGCGCGAAGCCGAGGGCAAGGCCTACTTCGTCGGCAACCCTGACGAGGCGCGGCTCAAGGTGAGTTTCTTCGGCCCCTTCTACGGCGGCTACAACGTCATCGACCTCGACCCCGATTACCAGCTCTCGCTGGTGACCAGCTACAACCACGACTACCTCTGGATCCTCTCCCGCTCACCCAACCCGCCCAAGGCGAAGGTGGATGCGCTGGTCGCCAAGGCGAAGTCGCTGGGCTTTGCCACCGACCAGCTGATTTGGGTCAAGCAGACCCCCTGAGACAGCACCGGTGGCGATGCCATCGCCACCGGTTCTCTCCGCCTTTCCCTCTCGAGTTCCTCAACCCTGCTCCGCACAACCACCGCCATACCCAGCCATTCGCTGACGGTTGCCAGATAGACATTGCGCAACAATCCCCATCACCCATCACCCATCACCCATCACCCATCAATGGAAGAGAATAGCGATCATATTGTCAGCCCAATATTTATTGTCGCCAGGCTCCCCAAAATAATCTGAATGAATGATTAGGGGGCAACAAAATAGCCTGGACGGTGCAGGACTCACCATTTACCAACGAACGATAAACCGACAAAAAGCCCCAACAAGAAACCAATCGAATCCCTTTTTGGGGATTTTTTGTTGCCATCGCAGTAACCAGATGATAAACAGCTCGGCCACCCCAAAATGCATATAAATATTCACTTTAACGAGGTGATTAATTGGAATTTATTAAATTAAGCGGAATTCTTATTATTTTATTGGGATTTTATTTCAAACTCGACACTCTGGCCGTCGTACTGGTGGCCGCCGTCACCACGGCGCTGGTCTCCGGCCTATCCATGACCGATTGCCTCTCCCTGCTGGGTGAAGCCTTCGTCTCCAACCGCATGGTGACGCTGTTTCTGCTGACCCTGCCGATGATCGGCATCTGTGAACGCTACGGCCTCAAACAGCAGGCAGTCACCCTGATCGAGCGGATCAAGAAACTCACCCCGGGCAAGTTCATGACCCTCTATATGTTTATCCGCGAACTGGCCGGCCTCTTCTCGGTGCGGGTTCAGGGTCACACCCAGTTTATTCGTCCGCTGGTCAACCCTATGACTCAGGCTGCAGCTACCAAGGTGCACGGCAAATTAAGCGAAGAGGATGAGGAATATGTCAAGGCGCGGGTTTCCGCCACCGAAAACTACGGCAACTTCTTTGCCCAGAATACCTTCGTCGCCTCAGCCGGGGTATTGCTGATCGTCGGTACATTTGAATCTCTTGGATATAGCGTCTCTGCCGTCGATATTGCCAAGGCATCCATGCCAATAGCCATTATTGCCCTGCTGATGGTGGCTATTTCCAATATGTGGTTTGACCGCCGGATGGCCAAGACATATACCGTGAGCAGCGACAAGGAGGGGCAACAATAATGGCGACTCTCATCCCCAACATGCTCGAATTCTTTTATGTGCTGATCGGCGTCATCCTGTTCAGCAGCGCCTGGCGCGTCCTGCGTGACCCCAGCCACCCGGCCAAGATCGGCACCGCCCTGTTCTGGACCATCCTGGGTGTGCTGTTCGCCTTCGGCAGCTATATCCCCAATGTCATCAATGGCGTGCTGATCCTCGCCATGGGGGCCATCACCCTGCTCAAGCAGGTGAAGATCGGCAAGCTGGAGCAGGCGAGCGAGGAGGAGTCCCAGCGCCACGCCAACCGCATCGGCAACCGGATCTTCCTCCCCTGCATCCTGCTGGCCGTGCTGGCGGTGGTGATCGCCCAGTTCACCCCCCTTGGCGGTCAGGTCGGTATCGGTCTGGCGGCGGTCATCGCCTTCGTCATCACGGTACTGCTGACCCGGGCCACCCCCTCCACCGTAGTGGGTGACTCCGACCGGATGATCCAGCAGGTCGGCATCACCGGCATTCTGCCGCAACTGCTGGCTGCGCTCGGGGTGATCTTCAACACATCCGGCGTCGGCGATGTCATCTCCCACGGGATCTCAACCGTAGTGCCGGTCGGCAGCCCCTTCGTCGGGGTGGTGGCCTACTGCCTCGGCATGATGGTCTTCACCATGATCATGGGCAACGCCTATGCCGCCTTCACCGTCATCACCGCCGGCATCGGCATCCCCTTCGTCATCGCCCAAGGCGGTGACCCGGTGGTAGCCGGTGCGCTGGCGATGACCGCCGGCTTCTGCGGCACCCTGATGACCCCCATGGCCGCCAACTTCAACGCCCTGCCCGCCGCCCTGCTGGAGATGAAGGATCTCAACAAGGTGATCAAGGTGCAGGTGCCGATGGCGCTGACGCTGGTGCTGATCCATATCGCCCTCATGTATTTCTGGGCATTCTGACCATTCGGGAGAAGATGATGAAAGTACTGATTACCGGTTTTGACCCCTTCGGCGGCGAGCCCATCAACCCGGCATGGGAGGCGGTCAAACGCCTGCCGGAAACCATTCTGGACGCCACAGTGATCAAGGCGCAGATCCCCACCGTCTTTGGCAAGTCAGCCACCCTGCTGGCAGAGCTGATGCGCCAGTACCAGCCCAACGTGGTGATCAACGTCGGTCAGGCGGGCGGCCGCTTCGCCATTACCCCGGAGCGGGTCGCCATCAACATCGACGATGCCCGCATCCCCGACAACGAGCAGCAGCAGCCCATCGACGAAGTGATTCAGGCCGATGGCGCACCGGCCTACTTCTCCCGTCTGCCCCTCAAGGGAATGGTGCAGCGCATCAAGGAGAACGGCATTCCGGCGGCGGTCTCCAACACTGCCGGCACCTTCGTCTGCAACCACATCATGTACCAGCTGCACTACCTGATCGAGAAAGAGTTCCCGGCGGTGCGCGGCGGCTTTATCCACGTTCCCTACATCACCGAGCAGGTAGCGGACAAGGTGAACCAGCCCTGCCTCGCCATGAGCGAGATTACCCGCGCGCTGGCGCTGGCCATCGAGGCGGTGGTGCTGCAGCAGGATGGCGATATCAAGGTCGTGGGCGGCGAGATCTCATGAGCCTTTGCCAGCCACACCCGCTGTTCGTCTATGGCAGCCTGATGGACGGGCTGTTCAACTACCGCCGCTATCTGGCTCACCACGTGAGCCAGACGCCCCGGCGCGCCCGGGTGCGCGGCGCTCTCTATCACCTGCAGCACAAGGGCTACCCCGCCCTGTTGCAGGGGGATGACTGGGTCTATGGCGAGCTGTTTGTGCTGGACGACTTCCCTGCCGCCATCGCGGCGCTCGACGAGATGGAGAACTTCCACGGCGAGGATGATCCCCAGAGCGAATATCTGCGCCAGCTCATCGAGGTGGAGATCTTCGACCCGGTGCAGGGGCGTTATGTCGGCCAGCAGCAGGCCTACCACTACCGCTACGTGGTGCAGCACGATCCCAAATGGCAGCAGGGCAAGCACTACCTGCCCGACGGCAACTGGCGTGCCTTCCATCTGGCGCAGCTGGAGAGCGCCGCCTGACGGTCAGCGACAATAACAAAGGGCAGCCCGCGGGCTGCCCTTTTCATGGAAGATGGCCTGAGGATCATAGCCGGAAACGGCCGATCTCCTGTTCCAGCCGCTCGGTCAGCGCCTTCAGCTCTGCCGCCTGCGCCGCCTCCTGATTGGCCTGCTCGGCCAGCTCCTGCGAGACGTGGCGGATATTCTCGGTATTGCGGCTGATCTCGCTGGTCACCGAGGTCTGCTCTTCGGCCGCCGCCGCGATCTGGGTCGCCATGTCGCTGATGGAGCCGATCGCCTCGTTGATCCGCGCCAGACTCTGGTTGGCGGACTCCGCATCCTCGACGCTGGTGCCCGCCAGCTGGCGGCTGGTCTCCATACCACCCACGGCGCGGCGGGTGGTCTGCTGCAGGGTCTCGATCATCTGCTGGATCTCGTCGGTGGAGTCATGGGTGCGGCGCGACAGCACCCGCACCTCGTCCGCCACCACCGCGAAGCCACGGCCCTGCTCACCGGCCCGCGCCGCCTCGATGGCGGCGTTGAGCGCCAGCAGGTTGGTCTGCTCGGCAATGCCGCTGATGGTGGCCAGAATGCCGCTGATCTTCTGGGCATGGGCATCCAGCTCGTTGATGATCTGGCTGGCATCAGCCACCTCATCCGCGAGCCCGGTAATGCTGCGCTGGCTCTGACCGACCTGCGACTGACCCGCGACCGCCAGCTTGACCGCCTCGCCGGAGGTGGTAGCGGCAAACTCGGCGTTGCCGGCGATCTCCTGCGTAGCGGAGGCCATCTCGGTCACCGCGGTCGCCACCATCACGATCTCGTCCTGCTGCTGACGCACCCGCTGGCTGCGGGAGTGGGCGCCGGCCGCCTGAGCACGGGACTGGGCCGCCAGCTCGACGGTGACATCGCGCAACCGGCTGACAATCCCGTGCAACCGGGCCACGAACTGGTTGAAGTTGCGTGCCAGCTGACCCACCTCATCCTGACTGCGGGTGTCGATATGGACGGTGAGATCCCCCTCGCCGTGAGCGATGTCGTGCAGCGCACCGGCCACCCGGCCCAGATCGGCAAACAGATACTTGAACATGGCGGTGAGCAGGGCGCTGAACACCAGCATCAGCAGCAGCGTCAGCCCCACCAGCTGCCACAGCAGGGAGGCGAGCGGCGCCTCCAGCACGTCGCGGTACATCACCATGGCCAGCAGCCAGTCGGTGCCCGGCACCGGCTGTACCGCCAGCAGCACGTCGCGCCCGTCGAGGGTAGCTGCGTGCAGTTCGTTGTTCTCGCGGCCCCACTGCTGGAAGGTGGCCGCCGACAGATCGGGGGAGAGCTCGCCAATCTGCTTGAGCGCCAGCTCCTTGTTGGGGTGACCGACGATGAGGCCGCTGCTGTCGAGCAGCATGGCGTAGCCCTCACCCTGCACCTTCATCGCCAGTACTTCATCGATCAGCTTGTCGAGCGCCAGGTTGGCCCCCACGGCGCCGACCAGCTCGCCCTGATGGCGCACCGGCTCGGAGAGAGTAACCACCAGCTTCTGCATGGTGACGCTGACATAGGGGGCAGTGACGATCAGCTGCCCCGCCTTCACCGCATCCTGATACCAGGGGCGCTCGCGCGGGTCATAGTTGCCGGTGTTGAGGGAGGGATCCTGCCGGGTCATCACCCCCTGCGCGGAGCCAAAATAGGTGAGGCCGAAGCCGCCGGAGGTGTAGGCCTGCTTCAGGTGCGGCACCAGCTCGGCTTGGGGGTTATCGCTGATCAGGTTGACCAGCGCATGGACGGTGTTCTTGCGATCCGTCATCCATTCGCCGATGGCGACCGAGTAGGCGTGGCCATAGTTGACCGCCTCGCTCTGGATGGCGCTCATGGTGCGGGATTTTAGGGTGTGAAAGGCAACGATGCCGAGCAGTGATGCCATCAGCAGCACTACGCCAAGACTGGTGGCCAGCAGCTTGCCGCGCAGAGAGAGGGTCATGACGACGAATCCTTGTTGTTGTGTCAGGCAGGGAAAACCCTGATGTATCAAAGGCTATCGGCCGCAATATGAACAGACTTTAGTGAATCTGTATATTTTCCCATCTATCAACAACAGAACGCGCTATTCGTGTGAACCAGATCGCTATTCCATGCTACTGACTCTTGTAACAATAAAGCAGCAGGCCGCCCTAAGGCGGCCTGTTACTTACCCCTGATATGCACCGGCGGAGTAGGTCAGCTCATAGCTGTGGCTGTAGATCTCGACGATATTGCCGAAGGGATCTTCCATGTAGACCATGCGGTAGGGCTTCTCGCCCGGGTAGTACTCGCGCACCCGCATCCGCTGCTTGCCGCCCGCCGCGACGATGCGCGCCGCCAGCCCCTCGACATCCGGATCCTGCACGCTGAAGTGGAACACTCCGGTCTTCCAGAATTCGAAGTTGTTCTCACGGCGCTCGCTGTTGGGAAACTCGAACAGCTCGATGCCGATCTTGTCGCCGGTGGAGAGGTGGGCGATGCGGAAGGAGCCCCAACCCGGGCCAAACACGTCGTTGCACATCACGCCGATGGCGGAGTCATCCTCGGTGATGGTGGTCGCCGGCATGATGAGATACCAGCCCATCACCTTGGTATAGAACTCGACCGCTTTGTCGAGGTCAGTCACCGTGATGCCGATGTGGGAGAAGTTGCGTGGGTAAGTCATAAGTCACCTTGAAATTGTGTGTGGGAAACAGGTGACATGATAGGAAGGAGAGCCATAATGAAAAATAAGGTCAAACTAATGGAAGGCATAAATTAAATTTATGGTTAATCCACTCTGGCTCCACACCCTGGTGGTGGTGCATGAAACCGGCAGTTTTACCCGTGCCGCCGATCGGCTGGATCTCACTCAGGCCGCCGTCAGTCAGCATATCTCGCGCCTCGAGGCCGAATTTGGCCCCCTGCTGCTGCGCAAGCCTCGTCTGCTGGAGCTCACCCCGCGCGGGCTGGTGCTGCTCGACTTCGCCCGCCAGCAGGAGCAGGCCGCCGAACAGCTGCGGGCACGCCTCTCGGACGACGACCCTCACCACGGCGCCATCACCCTGTCCACCCCGGGTAGCATTGGTCTGCTGCTCTATCCCCTGCTGCTCGACCAGCAACAAGAGCACCCCGGACTCACCATCCAGCACCGCTTTGCCCCCACCCCCGACATAGTGCAGGCGGTACTGGCGGGGCGCAGCGATCTGGGACTGGTGGATCAGCCGCCTGAACACCTCAGCATCGCCGCCGAGCCCTTCGCCCGCGAACCCCTCTGTCTGGTGGTGCCCAACGATGGCAAGGAGCCGAGCTGGCAGTACCTCTGTCAGCTCGGCTTTATCGACCACCCGGATGGCCGCAGCATGGCACAACGCCTGTTGGGACGACGCTACCCCGGCCAGCGCGTTGACGAGATCCCGCAGCGCGGCTTTACCAACCAGATCGGCCTGATCCTGGAGCCGGTCGCCCGCGGCCTCGGCTTTACCGTGCTGCCCCGCTTCGCCGTCACCGCCTTTGCCCAGCAGGAGAAGATCCGGGTGATCCAGAGCAGCATTGAAGTGATCGACACCCTCTGGCTGATCTACCGCGCCGAGTGGCCGCTCCCCGCCCGCCACCAGCGGCTGGTCACCGTCCTGAAACAGCGGGTTGCTGCACATTGAACGCTCTTGCGGCAGACATCGAGATCAATGTGACCACAGTCACCGAGGGCTAGCGGCAGGAACCGGAGAAGAGAAAGGAGAGAGGGATAAATTGGCGAACGCCGGAAATGCGAAAGGCCAGCTCAATGAGCTGGCCTTTCTTAAAATGGCAGGGGCGGCAGGACTCGAACCCGCAACCATCGGTTTTGGAGACCGCTGTTCTACCAATTGGAACTACGCCCCTGCAACAAACGAGGCGTAGTATACAAAGTGGAGATCAAAGGTAAAGGCTTTTTTTACGCTTTCGATGCGATTGCACAAATCCCGAACAAGTCGCGCCGATTTGTGCAGCAACGAGGGGTAACTTGCTGTATTTCCAGACTCAGCGGGGTAGGAATGGGGCATAAATGGGGGTAGGGTGAAAGCAGGTACCGGGAGGCTGCTTATGCTCAATTACCGACTGCTACAACAACTTGCGCCTCTCAACTTCAGGGACGAACGCAAAACAGAGTCCCTGCCCGCCTATCTTGAACGGGTCGCGCCGCTGGTGCCCTTCATCCCCGAAAATGTGCTTTCCCAGTGGATTTACCGTCATTGGCGCGGTTTTGAGTCCAACTGGAGCTTTATCGATCTCGCCAGCCATCAATTCACCTGTGAAAGCTGGCCCACCGCGCAACTGGTGGATCAGGTGGACTCCCGCCATATGGAGGTGATCGAGCGCTGGGGCGAGATGCTGCGCAGCAACCGGTATGTCCGCCGCTCCTGGCTCGGCGAGAAGATGCTGAGCGACGGCACCTGGCCCGAACCTGTCATCGTGCTGGTGCCGGAAGAGGGTGCCAGCTACCCGAACGGGCAACCGCTGCCGCAACCCTACTGCCTGCTGGAAGGACACCACAGACTCGGTTATTTGCGCGCCATGGCCCGCGATGGGGAATCGCTGCAAGAAACGCACAAGGTGTGGATTTGTCGTCATGTTTCCGTCACTTAAACGTTTTTCATGCTGAAATTGGCATCGTAAATAAAATTTTGACAATTAAAAAAGCGGCCCTATAATCTGTCCGGTTTTGAAAAAGGTCGGGACGAAACGATGCAGTTTTTGATTCAGAAAACAGCCTTGCAGACGGGTGGTGCGCACCAGAGCGGCCCCGTTGTTTCCGGTTCCCACCCCAACGATCCCCAGTTATTTTTAAAAAAAGCCCCTGTTTCAGGGGCTTTTTTTTGTGCCCGAAAAACCTCCAATGATGTCAAAGGGAATGCAGACGATGACCAATCCACTCTATAAGAAACATGTCATCTCCATTTCGGACCTGACCCGGTCAGAAATGGAACTGGTAGTCTCAACCGCACAACGGTTGAAGGCTGAACCTGACGCCAGCCTGTTGAAAGACAAGCTGGTTGCCAGCTGCTTCTTCGAAGCCTCCACCCGCACCCGCCTCTCGTTCGAGACCGCGGTACAGCGCCTTGGCGGCAACATCATCGGCTTCGCCGACGGTGGCAACACCAGCGCCAAGAAGGGCGAGACGCTGGCTGACTCCATCAAGATCATCGGCTCCTACTCGGATGCGGTGGTGATGCGCCACCCGAAAGAGGGCGCGGCCCGTCTGGCCTCCGAGTTCTCCCGCGTGCCGGTCATCAACGGCGGCGACGGCTCCAACCAGCATCCGAGCCAGACCCTGCTCGACCTGTTCACCATCCATGAGACCCAGGGCCGTCTGGACAACCTCAACGTCGCCTTCGTCGGTGACCTGAAATATGGCCGCACCGTGCACTCGCTGGCCCAGGCCCTCAGCCTGTTCAACTGCCGCTTCTTCTTCATCTCCCCGGAAGCGCTGGCGATGCCGGACTACATCTGCGAAGAGCTGGAAGAGAAGGGCATCCAGTTCAGCGTCCACCAGACCATGGAAGAGGTGATGCCGGAGCTGGACATCCTCTACATGACCCGCGTCCAGAAAGAGCGCTTCGACGAGACTGAATACAAGCACATGGCCGCCAAGTTCATTCTGGAGCTGGCGACTCTGGAAGGTGCCAAGCCCACCATGAAGATCCTGCATCCCCTGCCCCGCGTCGACGAGATCGATGTAGCGGTCGACAAGACTCCCCACGCTTGCTACTTCCAGCAGGCGGAGAACGGGGTCTATGCACGCCAGGCGCTGCTGGCACTGGTACTGAACGAAACTGTCTGAGCTTAGGGGAATATCATGTCTGACAAGAACCAACTGCAAGTCGAAGCCATCCGTCACGGCTCCGTCATCGATCACATCCCCGCTGGCCAGGGCATCAAGATCCTCAAGCTGTTCCAGCTGGTCGAAACCCAGGAGCGGATCACCGTCGGCTTCAACCTGAAATCCGGTGCGCTGGGCAAGAAGGATCTCATCAAGATTGAGAACACCCGTCTGACCGAACAGCAGGCCAACCAGCTGGCGCTGTTCGCCCCGAAAGCGACCGTCAACATCATCGAAGACTTCAATGTGGTGAAGAAGCACCAGCTGGAGCTGCCGGAGTTCATCGCCGGGGTGTTCCACTGCCCCAACTCCAACTGCATCTCCCATAACGAGCCGGTTGACAGCTACTTCCGGGTGCGCGAAGTGAAAGGCGTGGTACGGATGAAGTGCAAATATTGCGAGAAGTCCTTCACTCAGGACATCGTCAGCGAGCGTTACTGATATCTGATTGGGCCCCGCGGGGCCCATTTTTGAACCCTGTCACATCACCGAATTTCCAGTCAGCTATAATTTGCCATCGCAAGATGGTAATGCCCGCTCATTCCCTGCATATAGGCTGATTATCAGTGTTTTTACCTGATAACTGACTGCTATGGCAGATATCGCGCGTTTACCTCCGGTCATCATCAAAGGAATTCGCCGTGGTCAAAACCCTCAGTCGTCCCGTTGCCCAAGAGCCCGATCTGGCCCAGCTGGATGCCTGTCGCCAGATCATCGGTCAGCACTGCTACAGCACCCAGGAAGAGATCCGCCGCGAGCTGTCGGAGCGCGGCTTTGCCGACATCAGCCAGTCCACCATCTCCCGCCTGCTGCGCCGCCTCGGCGTGGCCAAGGCCCAAAATGCCAACGGCAAGAAGGTCTACACCCTGGTCGACGAGCAGCTGGAACCCGCCGGCAGCACCCGCTCGATCCACGACATGGTGCGCGAAGTGGTACACAACCAGCAGATGGTGCTGATCCACACCACTCCGGGAGCCGCCACCGTGGTGGCTCGCCTGCTGGATCGCAACGCCAATCCCGAGATCATGGGCGCCGTCGCGGGCAATGACGTTGTGCTGGTCGCGCCGCGCCATATCAGCCGCACCCGTCAGGCCCACGCCGCCGTGGTGCGCACCCTGGCGCAGGCCCGCTAACCCCTTCCATCGAATGCATCGAGGCGACCTGCGGGTCGCCTTTTTGTTGCCTGCGACTTTGTGTCCATCACTTCTTGCGCCCATAAAAAACGGGAGCCCGCAGGCTCCCGCTTCATCTTGCATGTCATCCCTCAGGAGAGCACGGCACCCAGGCTCAGGCAGACCACGATCAGCACGGTCAGGATACCGAGCAGCGGAGCCACCCATTTCAGCCAGCGCACATAAGGCACCTTGGCGATGGCCAGACCACCCATGACCACGGCGGAGGTCGGGGTCACCAGGTTCACCAGACCGGAGGCAGACTGGTAAGCAGTCACCACCAGATCGCGGCCCACGTTGGCGAAGTCGGCCAGCGGCGCCATGATCGGCATGGTCAGTACAGCCAGACCGGAGGAGGACGGCACCAGGAAGGAGAGCACCACTTCCAGCACGAACATCACGTTGATAAAGACGATAGTGGAGAGGCCGGTCACGATCCCTTCTGCACTGTGCAAAATGGTGTGAGTGATCATGCCGTTATCCATTACCACCACGATACCGCGGGCGATACCGATGATCAGCGCCACACCCAGCAGGTCGCGGGCACCATCGATAAAGTTGGAGGTCAGCTCCTCTTCGCTCATGCGGGAGATAAGACCAACGATGATGGCGGCAGCCAGGAACACGCCGGAGATCTGCGCCATCCACCAGCCCAGCACGGCCACACCGTAGATCATCACGGCAAAGGCGGCGACGAAGATACCCAGCACGATTTTACGGGTCAGGGTGAACTCCAGCATCTGGTCGCTCTTGTTGCCAAGGAAGTGGGCACGGTTCTCTTCCCACTTGTCAGCTACCAGGGATTTGCTCGGATCGCTGCGCACCATCTTGGCGTAACGCATGACGTAGGCAACGCAGAGCAGCCAACCGGCGACCAGCATGGCGACGCGCAGCCAGATACCGTCGGTGAAGGAGATACCGGCCGCATTGGCGGCAATCACGGTCGCAAACGGGTTGATGGTGGAACCCAGAGTACCGATACCGGCCCCCAGCAATACGGTTGCAGCCGCCACCACAGGGTCGAAGCGTGCGGCCATCATCACCGGCACCAGCAGGGTGTAGAAAGGCAGCGACTCTTCGGCCATCCCGTAGATGGTGCCACCTGCGGCAAACAGCGCCATCAGGATCGGGATCATCCACTCTTCACGGCCGCGCAGGCGGTCGGTCACACGTTCAATACCGGCATCAATGGCACCGGTCTTGGTCACAATGCCAAGAAAACCACCGATGATCAGGATAAAGAGGGAGACGTCGATGGCGCCTGCCTCATAGGTGTCGTGGTTATAGAGGCCATCGATAGGTGCCAGCAGCACATCGACGATCCCCTGGGGATTCCCCTCCACCAGTTTGTAGGTACCCGCCACCGGCACTTCTTTGCCGAGGGCTTCGTTCATGGTCATCTCGTATTTGCCGGCCGGCACTATCCAGCTCAGGGCGGCCACCAGGGCGATCAGCACAAACAGTATCGTGTAGGCTGACGGGAACTTGAATTTGGTCATGGTCCAGCTTCCTTCTGTGGGTGTGGTATCCATGCAGGCTGCGGGTTGTAGGGTTAGAGGTATTATGCCGCTGTCACATGGTCGAAAAGCCGGGGGTCGCCCCCCGGCACCACTACTGCGACCTTAGTCGCCCAGCGTAGCAACCATCACTGCCTTGATGGTGTGCATCCGGTTTTCGGCCTCGTCGAACACGATGCTGTGCTCGGATTCGAACACGTCCTCGGTCACTTCCAGGCCTTTCATGCCATATTTGTCAGCCACTTCCTTGCCCATGGTGGTCTCGTCGTTGTGGAACGCCGGCAGGCAGTGCATGAACTTCACATCCGGGTTCTTGGTGGCGTTGATGACATCCATGTTGACCTGATACGGAGTCATCAGTTTGACGCGCTGATCCCAGGCTTCTTTCGCTTCACCCATGGATACCCAGACGTCGGTGTAGAGGAAGTCAGCACCCAGCACACCCTCTTTCACATCTTCGGTCAGGGTGATGCGTGCGCCGGTCTCTTCGGCGATCAGGCGGCACTTGGCAACCAACTCCTCTTCCGGCCAGAAGGCTTTCGGCGCAACCAGGCGGATATCCATGCCCATTTTGGCGGCGCCGACCATCAGGGAGTTGCCCATGTTGTTGCGGGCATCACCCAGGTAGGCGAACTTGATTTGATCCAGACGCTTGCCCTTGCCGTGCTCCAGCATGGTCATGAAGTCGGCCAGGATCTGGGTCGGGTGGAATTCGTTGGTCAGGCCGTTCCAGACCGGGACACCGGCGTAGGCGCCCAGCTCTTCCACGATCTCCTGACCGTAGCCGCGGTATTCGATACCGTCATACATGCGACCCAGTACACGGGCGGTGTCCTTCATGGACTCCTTGTGACCGATTTGGGAACCGCTTGGGCCAAGGTAGGAGACTTGCGCGCCCTGGTCGAAGGCCGCCACTTCAAACGCACAGCGGGTACGGGTGGAGGTCTTCTCGAAAATCAGGGCGATGTTCTTGCCGACCAGATGCTTGCGCTCGTAGCCACCGTATTTGGCTTTTTTCAGGTCGATGGCCAGGTCGATCATGTATTGGATTTCGCGCGGGGTGAAGTCCAGCAGTTTCAGGAAGTTACGGTTACGCAGATTAAAAGCCATGATGAGTTCTCTCTATATATGTTTCAGACCAGTTCGGGCAGTAGTGTTGACTACGCATTCTCAGTACAGATATCGGTAATTACGCATGTACGGTGCGGGTGGCGACGATATTGGTGCCGGCTTCACCCTTGAGGATGGCAAGACCATCTTCCAGCGAGCCGATGCCGACCATGCCGCCGGTCGCTTTGACAAATTCACAAGAGGCTTCGACTTTCGGCCCCATGGAGCCGGCATCGAACTTGACCCCGGCCAGCTCGTTCGGGCTGGTGACTCGCAGCGGACGCTGGGTCGGTTTGCCCCAATCCAGATAGACGGCATCGGCATCGGTCAGGATCAGCAGGGCGTCGGCCTTGATCTGCTTGGCCAGATAGGCGGCAGACATGTCCTTGTCGATGACGGCTTCGATACCGGTCAGGCTCTGGCCATCCCAGGTCACCGGGATGCCGCCACCACCGGTACAGATGATGAGGTGGCCCTGGGCAATCAGAGTTTCGATGGCGTCGCCTTCAACGATGCGCTGGGGCAGCGGGGACGGCACTACACGGCGGAAGAACTTGCCGTCAGCCTTGACCACCCAGTGCTTCTCTTCTGCCAGGGTGCGGGCTTCAGCCTCTTCATAGACGGGGCCGATAAATTTGGTCGGATTGGCAAATGCCGGATCCTCGGGATCGACCTGCACTTGGGTCAGCAGCGCGGTGACGTTGCGGCTCGGCATCAGGTTTTTCAGCTCCTGGATCAGCATGTAGCCGATCATGCCCTGAGACTCGGCACCCAGCACATCCAGCGGATAGGGGGATACCTTGGTGTAGGCGCTGTTTTGCAGGGCCAGCAGGCCGACTTGCGGGCCGTTGCCATGCACCAGCACCACGTTGTACTCCTGAGCAATCAGGGCGATGGTCTTGGCGGCCGTTGCGATATTCTTGCGCTGGATATCCGCTTCCAGTGGCTCACCACGACGGAGCAGTGCATTGCCACCCAGAGCGACGACGACAGTTGGTTTTTTCATAGTGGTTAATCTCGAGTTTGGTTCTGTGTGGCGCCAGCTTCTGCCGGCGCCACGCCGTCTCATCAGATGCTGTCGCGTTCCATCGGGCAGCTCATGCAGCGGGCGCCGCCGCGGCCACGGCCCAGTTCATCACCCGGGATGGAGAGAACTGTGATACCGGCTTTGTCATATTTCTCGTTGGTGTAGGTATTGCGCTCGTAACCCACCACCACGCCGGGACGCACGGTCAGCACGTTGTTGGCGTCGTTCCACTGCTCGCGTTCGGCTTCGAAGCTGTCACCACCAGTGGTGATGATCTTCAGCTGATCCACGCCCAGCGCTTTCTCGATGGCGGTGACGAAGTAACCCTCTTCCTTGATGTTCATGCCGGTGGCGCCGCCCGGAGTCAGGCTCCAGCACTGCACATCCTTGCGGATCACTTCCGGATAGACGGAGAAGGTGTCGATGTCCATGTGGGTCATCACGGTATCCAGGTGCATGCAGCTGCGGTGTTTCGGCAGCTCCATGGCGATGACCTGCTTGGCCTGACCGTGTTTGAACAGGCTGCGAGCCAGATGCTCGACACCTTGCGGGGTGGTTCGCTCGGACATGCCGATCAGCACGGCACCGCGGCCGATAACCAGTACGTCGCCACCCTCGATAGTGGAGTTGTCGTAGTCACGCTCCTCGTCACCGAAGTACTTGATGAAGTCCTGGCCGGCAAACATCGGGTGCCAGCGGTAGATAGCCTTCACGTGGTTGGTCTCGCGGCGACGGGCCGGCTTGGCCATCGGGTTGATGGAGACGCCACCGTAAACCCAGCAGGAGGTGTCACGAGTGAAGAGGTGGTTGGGCAGCGGCTCGATGATGAAATCGGTCGGAGCGTGCATGCCCACTACCATGTTGACACCGCTGTAGGGCATCTCGGAGTAAGTCAGGCCGCCGGAGAGAATGCGGGCCAGTTCGCGGTGCGGCATGTCAGCCAGGAAGCAGCGCACGTCGTTGGCAAAAGAAGAGCCGAGGCGGTAGTCGGAGACCTGATGTTGCAACAGCCAGGTTTTGGCTTCCGGCACATCCAGGGTTTCGGCCAGCAGATTGGTCAGCAGGAAAACTTCGACATTCTGATCGCGCAGTACCTGAGCGAATTTGTCGTGCTCCTGACCGGCGCGTTCAACAGACAGGACGTCATCGAACAGCAGATCCTGGCAGTTGGAAGGAGTCAGACGCTTCAGACTGAGGTTGGGGCGGTGCAACATGACACGGCGCAATTGGCCAACTTCAGAACCTACATAAAATTTGCTCATGATTATATTCCGTCTAGCAATGGTCCCTGCGAGTGATTGAATAGATTCCTTCTATTCATGCTCGTGGCTAAGGCGGGATATTCTTTATGTAGGGTAATCGGCTTGTGTTCTATCCTGCCCTTGCCTTTCGAGACCGAGGTTAGCCCTGCGAATCACGACAAACTTAGACATTGATCACATTCACTTTGAACTGAATATATTCACCTTTCAATCTATGACTCCAGTAGCAATTTACGCATTTTCCTCCCAGCAAACCCTGAATCTTCATGCAAAACCACCCCGATATATTTCAGGTTGATTCAACTTTTATTCATGCCAACTCACTGGAAAGATTAAAAGAAAAAACAAAAAAACATTAAAAAACAATGAAATGGGCGACAACTAAAATAATATCTGAATATTACTACCTGTGTATTGAATACATCGCCGTAACGAGAGGAACGCGGGAGAAATAAATACTCACATCGACCACATTCACTGCATAAATCTTTTCTTGTTCCAGATCATGGCATTGATGCCAACCCCATCAGGCCCAGCCTCATAAGTCACCACCTCTTTTTGCGGTTCAACTTAATATGCACAAAGTCCGCATCAAGGTGGGCAGCCATCCTCGTCGGTCACCACAACGCCTTTTGATACTTTTTTCATTAATTGAATTTATTCACCTCACCTTGCGCTGGCGCCAACCTCGACTTAACTCAGAAAGTGATCCGGATCACACAGGAATGGCACTACCAAGGAGTTGTTATGAAGATGAAACCCATGCTGTTGCTCGCGACTTTGCTGCTCTCTGCGCTCCCCACCCTCAGTCAGGCTGAAGGAGCCCCTGCCATACCCATGGTGGTATGCCATGTCGACAAGACCCCCCAGATGCTGGTGCCCGACTATGTCTGCCGCTGGCATGGCGGCAGTGTTCACTATTAACCTGCAGAACGAGAGGAGCATCACTCCTCTCGCCTTGTGATGAGCCAACCCCCTCCTATACTGAAATCAACGGTTTTCTCATGGATAGGGGAACGTCATGATCTTGTTGGTCGGTGGGGAGAAGGGTGGCAGTGGCAAGAGCTGCCTGGCGCAAAATCTGGCGGTCTACCTCAGATCCCAATTTCAGGGAGAGGTGTTACTGGTCGACTGCGACCCGCAACGCACTACCTCGGACTGGATTCAGGAACGCAATGACAACCCGGATCTGCCACAAATCAACTGCGTTCAGCTCTATGGCAATATTCGCAACGATCTGCTTAGCCTGAAAAATCGCTATGACTACGTCATCGTCGATTGCGGCGGGCAAGACAACCGGGCACTGCGCTCCACCATGGCTGTCGCCACCCACGCCCTGATCCCCTTGCGCCCGAAACGCCGCGACCTCAAGACCCTACCCCACATGGAAGATCTCATAACCACCTGCAAGATGGTCAATCCGACCCTCAATGCAGCCGTTGTATTGACCCAATGTCCATCTTTGCCCAATCAGGTAAAGCGGATTCTCGAGGCCAAAGAGGTATGTGCCTCGTTCGGAGTCGACGTACTGAATTCCATCACCTATGGCCGCAACGTCTACGACGATAGTGAGGAAAAGGGATTATCGGTGATGGAGATAGAACCGGATGGCAAATCTGCCGAAGAGATCCGGGCCATCGCCAAAGAGTTCCTGAAAGTGGGGGTATGAGATGGGCTTGGCGGACCTGAAGAAAAAGCATCAGCTGCATCACCAGAAGAAGTTCACTGTCGATGAATTTATCGAAGATGCTGAGTTCTACGCCAAGGGTAAACCCAAGGTTGTCAGCCTTGAGTTGAGTCTGCATAGGGATGAAGCCTTGTCGGCACTGGCCTTTATCGAGAGTGGTGAGCATCTGAAGCCCAGCTTTAAAAAAGCGACCTTCTCCATGAGTACAGTGGCCATCGATGAGCTGGGTAATCTGACCCAACAAGACGGCATGAACAAGTCCCTGCTACTGCGCCTCTTTACCCACTACTTCTCTTCGCTCACCCCTGAAGAGCGCCAAACCATCTATGAGCGCCTCAACCAGCACCTATAAATACCCCATTCACTGCTCTTTTCCTGCCGTCACACCCACATTGGGTGATCACCATCAGAGCACAGAATCTGTTTCCAAAGTAACCAAAATCCCGTGTAAGAGATCTGCCATTGCACATGTAAGCAAACAGCCTAAAAGATCCTCGAGATAATCGGAAAATAGGATCTTAAAACGTGAAGGCGATTAACTTAAGCAGCTGTTTATAAATGAATAAATCGAAGCACACCACTTTCGAAACAGCTAATAGAAAAAACGTTTTCCATTCTGACGTTGTAGCCGGTTAGAAAATCCTTATAGTTACTCATGCACGGACGCAATGAAGTCGGTCAGGAAGACTGGCTGCCAGGGTTGGGCAAATGGACTCGCCACAGGATGTGGTAAAGGACACCTCCCGGGACGGAGAAAGTGCGACGGGACAGGATGACTCGTCAGGCCAAGATGGCTAAAGGACACCCCAAAGGATTGGGAAGGGGAAACCTAAAGGAAGAGGTAAACAGTCAGGGATTGCAGGGAGCAACTTCGTTCAAGGATCTGAGCGATACGACTACCGGGGGCGACGCAAGTCGCCCCCATCTTTTTATCTGCATTTCACCGTCCCCTTGCTTGGCTCTCAATTGCTTGCCTCAGCGCAGAGACTTCTTACCAGAACCTTTCCGACCCGCTGCTTAAGCAAAAATACATATGAAAAGGGCGCCACGATGGCGCCCTTTTCTGTTTTCTAATCGGCAAACAAGCTTATATCACGCGAGAGAACTGTTGCTGGCGCGCCTTGTTGCGCAAGTACACGTCGAAACACATGCAGATATTGCGGATCAGCAGCTGCCCCGTGGAGGAGACCTCCAGACCATCCTCCGTCATACGCACCAATCCATCGTTGATGAAGGTCTGCAGCAGCTTGAGATCGTCGGCAAAATACTCTCTGAAATTGAGACCGTGCGCCTGCTCGACAGACGCAAAGTTCAGACGGAAATCACAGATAAGCCGCTTGATCACCTCACGGCGGATCAGGTCATCCTGATTGAGCGAGCAGCCTTTCCACTGGGCATGACCCAGCTCTGCAACCTGTGCGTAATACGCCTTGAGCTCTTTCTGGTTCTGGGAATAGGCATCACCGATCATGCTGATGGAGGAGACACCCAACCCCAGCAGATCGCAATCACCTTGAGTGGTATAACCCTGGAAGTTGCGGTGCAGCTTGCCCTCGCGCTGCGCCACTGCCAGCTCGTCATCGGGTTTGGCAAAATGGTCCATGCCGATGAACTGGTAACCCTGGCCAGTGAGGAAGGCAATGGTGTCCTGCAGCATGGCCAGCTTCTCCTGCGGCGCAGGCATATCAACCTCTTTCAACTTGCGCTGGGCAGCAAAGCGACTCGGCAGATGGGCATAGTTGAAGATGGAGAGGCGCGCCGGATCCGTCTTGAGCACTTCTTCCAGCGTATGGTGGAAGCTGACACGATCCTGATGCGGCAGGCCATAGATAAGGTCGAGGTTGGTCGAGCGGAAGCCTAGTTCACGGGCCCGTTCCAACATGGCTTTAATAAAGTCGTTGTCCTGCTCGCGGTTGACTGCGACCTGTACATCCTTGTTGAAGTCCTGCACCCCAAGGCTGATGCGGTTGAAGCCGACATCTCGCAGCACATCCAGCATGGTAATGGCAATCTCGCGCGGATCGACCTCGATGCTGAACTCCCCCTCTTCGGCGAAATGGAAGTGCTCACGCAGCATGGCCATCAGACGGCGCGTTTGCGCTTCATCCAGATAGGTGGGTGTACCGCCACCCCAGTGCAGCTGGGTGACCAGACGATGCTTGAAGAACGGGGCTTGCGCCTTGATCTCCTGCTCCAGGTAGTCGAGGTACTCGTCAGCCTTGTGCTGATGACGGGTAATGACCTTGTTGCAGCCGCAGTAGTAGCAGAGCTTGTGACAGAAAGGGATATGCACGTAGAGCGACAGATTGCGCTCGGGATACTGGCCAGCAGCGTGGACAAAATCCGGATAGCCGAAGCTCTCGTTGAACTCCAGCGCAGTGGGATAAGAGGTGTATCGCGGGCCACTGTAGTTATATTTTTCGATCAGGGCCTGATCCCACACAATCTGTTCTGCTTGCACGCTCGCTTCCTCTCTTGTTGTTATTGTTGGCTCACCGACCTAACTGAAAATCCTTCAGCTGGGCCACATCCTTGAGGATCTGAGCCTCCAGCTCGGCCTCGTAGCCGCTGCGTTCGAGATCCATCTTCATCACTTCATTGCGCTTGAGGGCACGTCTGGCCTCATGAGTCGGCATATCTTTCACCTTCTCATACAGCCCGTACAGACCCGGGAACTCGGCAACAAACGCCCGTCCCCCCTTGATCTGCAACGCATCCAGCAGATTGGTCAGCCGAATGGCGCCTTCGGAGTAATCACACTGCCCCTCCTGCACCGCATGAGCAATGACCCGCACGCTCTCCAAAATTCGTTCATTGCGAGCGGTAATCGCCTGCCACTGCATCGCTTGCTGTCGTCTCAGCCTGGCCAGCAGCATGCCTGCATAGATGGCCAATCCTGACAAAATCAGGCCGCCCAACAGGGCGGCCAGCATCCATCCACTCATCACTTTTTCTTCGGCTCAGGCTTGGGTTCCGGCTTGAAATCGACCTGGTTGAAACGGTCCCACAACTCCTCTTCGGAGGCTGGTTTCTGCTCGTCGAACTCGGCGTCATCGCCATCATCAAACGGCAGCTCGTCATCTTCATCATCGTCGTTGTCGATGATGCCCAGCTCATCCATCAGCTCCTGATAACGGTCGACACGCTGATCAACCCAGGCCTGCTCGGCCGCTTCCAGGGTTTCACCGGCATCAAGACGATCCAGCAGATCATTCAAGCGGTCATCGTTTTCGATGGACGCCAGCTCCTGCTCGGGCGTCATCACCAGCGTCTTCTCTTTCACCGCCTTGGGGGCTGTCGGCTTCTTCTGTTTGTCATCCACCACCAGTACCACCGGCTTGCGGGAACCGATACGCGGATCTTTGGACTGGCTGTTGCCAGACTTGCTCTTCGGCTGTTCAACTTGCTGACGAGAACCAGCCTTCAGGCCCTTGCGCTTGGCAGCCCGTTTACGCTCACGGCCTTCCTGAGCACTGACATCAGATTCTTTGCGCTTGCCAGTAGGCTTGCGAGTGGGTTGTTTGGCAGACATGAATGGCTAACTCCGAAAATAACTGGTTTGACCCGTACCCGGGATGATCTAACCCGGTGGGATACGATGCGAGGAACAGTAAGGCTGGAACAAGAGCAGGATCCCGCACCAATCAGGCCCAATCAGGCCACTGAACACCGCAGGATCGGTATCCTCTGGGCATGTTGCTGGTATTTTGACACAGAATGGCTAATCGGGTTAATGACCCAAAAGAAAAAAGGCAGCCGAAGCTGCCTTGATATGTTCATGCGTGCGCCATCCTGAATGGCAAAACAGTCTGTTTCGTCCTCTCCATGACAACTTGTCGCCGCATCATATCGTTGTGTGGTCATCCTGACCTTATATTGGTCGTTCCTGAATGTGCGTGTACCTGTTTGACCCGTCTCGACCGCATCCTGCCATCGTGCCGGGGAGTCTGCATCCCGCAACCCCATCCCGCTCCGGAGATGGTCACCATCCTGATCCTTCAATCCTTTGCCAGCTCATCCGAGCCCATGGCATCCCGCCACGCCAGCCATCCTCTGCTCACAACACCCTGTCGTGAAACCGCCACCCAATCCGTGGGTGAATCCATTAAGCCTACTGTACCAACTCTATAAAGCGGCTCAATCCACTCAAAACATTCTCAACATGTCGAAAAATATCAATATTTATATAATTCATTGATAAATAATGATTATTTAATATTTTATGCAATTTTATGAGCCTTGGCCTGCCTTGAGAATGGGAGATCTCTTACAGAACGGGGGGATTAAACCGAGAATTATCTGAAAGCCATAAAAACAACGGGGAGCCCAGGCTCCCCGTTTCAACTCAAATCGACCGTATCGACTATATCAGTGCAGACCCGCCACATATTTGGAGAGGGCTTCGATATCCTGATCAGTCAGTTTCTTGGCAACGTCCCGCATCATGCCATTCGGATCGTTGTCACGCGTCCCGGCACGGAATGCGGTGAGCTGAGCCTTGATATAGGCAGGATGCTGGCCGGACAGGTTGGGATACTTCGCCTGTTCGACACCCGAGCCACGGGGACCATGGCAAGCCGTACAAGCTGCCAGACCGCGACTCATGTCACCACCCATATAGAGTGCCTTGCCCGCTTCGACCACGTCGTCAGGGACAGCGATAGGGGTAACCTTCAGGCTGGAGAAATAAGCCGCCAGGTCATCCATGTCCTGTTCCGACAAAGGTAACGCCATCGGCCCCATCACTGGCGCAACCCGGCCAATTTGACCAGAAGCGGCAGCCTTCAGTTCAACTAACTGTTTTTTGATATATGATGCGTGCTGACCAGCAATTTTGGGGTACATATCAACCAGGCTGTTTCCGTCCGGTCCATGACAAGCCGCACAAACGGCAGCCTTGGTCTGTCCCGCAGCGGCATCGCCCTTGGCTTGTGCCATCCCCGTTACGCCAACCATCAGAGCAAGAGTAATGACTAGGTTCTTCATGGCGTTCCAACTTTTCGTTATTAGGCTTCCAGATCCCATGCCGCTGAAGGCATGTTAAAATAAACGCGTTTAAGCGACGCTATTTTACACCATTTTACAAAAAAGTAACTCTATAACCCTCTATCTCCATGGGGAATTTACGTTGGATACACAAACTCTGAATTTCAATAAGGTGCATTTTGTGACCAGCGCACCCGACATCCGTCACCTGCCAAATGATGGGGGTGTCGAGATCGCGTTTGCCGGCCGTTCCAACGCCGGTAAGTCATCTGCATTGAACACCTTAACCAAACACAAGAACTTGGCGCGCACCAGTAAGACACCCGGTCGTACCCAGCTGATCAACCTGTTTGAGCTGGAACCGGGCAAGCGTCTGGTCGACTTGCCGGGTTATGGTTATGCGCAAGTTCCGCTGGAAATGAAGCTCAAGTGGCAAAAGTCACTGGCAGAGTATCTGCAGCGCCGTGAGTCATTGAAAGGTCTGGTGATCCTGATGGACATCCGCCACCCGCTCAAAGATACCGACATGAACATGCTGGAGTGGAGCTCGCACCGTCAGTTGCCCGTCATGCTGCTGCTGACCAAGGCTGACAAATTGAGCCCAGGCCCACGCAACAACCAAGTGATCAAGGTGCGCCAGGCCGTTGCCAACCTCGGTTCCCAGATCCAGGTCGAAGCGTTCTCCTCCCTCACCAATATCGGTGTGGAAAAGCTGGCGAAAACCCTGACCGAATGGTACGTCAGTGGTGACGATACCGACCTGCTGAACGCTGACGAACAGCAACCTGCCGAGGAGTAATCTACTCCTCGCTCTCCTTGCAATTGGCGGAGCACTCCTCCGCTGATTGAAAGGGTTTCAGATTGCCGCTTTCACCTGCCTCACGACAAACACCCCGCATTCGCCTCCCCGGCTATATCCATTACTGCTTACAGTTCATATAGATAGGTAGTTGATTCACGCAAGAAATTAACATCTAAAGACGTTGAGAGCGTTTTCAAATTCGTTCTTTCAAAACGAACAATAATTACAAAAATAGACAAAAATGAAATTTAATTACAAGATCTAACCAAAAGGGATAAAAATGAGGCCGGACGACAGTGATGCCATCCAGCCTGAAATAATAAGTTCAAAAAATTGGGAAGAAGCTGAATCTTGAGTACCAGACGACAGGTATTCCTCAAGAAGCAGCCTCATTCTATCAAATGCATCGCCAATTTAAAGCATTTACTCTAAATGGCGCGCATAAAAAAACACCCCGACGAGAACCTCATCGGGGCAGCTATTCAGCCACATTCAATTACGTGAAATAAAAGGTCTGAAAGATAGAACATCTTACCTCTGTACCCTACGCAGACAACTGTACAGCAAAGCAGCAGAAAGTGAAAGTAATTTATGTAATTTAGTTTCACAGCTTATAGATTAAGAAAAAATCTTTTATTTTCATGCAGATAAAAAAATCCCCAGTACGAATACCGGGGAGTTATAAAGGTGACTAGCTAGCACTTCCTCAACTATCTAGTTAGTCAGCGTCATTTCAAAGTAGTTCCGCTACAAAACAAAAAAACTTTGAAAAATCAGAGATAGATAGCGCCATCTTCAGCAAACTCTTGTTCTTCAATGAGTTTTTCAGCCATGTCTTCAATATCAAAACGTACACTTTCGAAGGCTCTGACGATGTCATCCTCCCTCGTCAGCGCCAGACCTGTCATTCTCTCCAGCCGCCGCTGACTGATGTAACAATCTATCAGCGCCCCCATCTGCTGAGCAGGAAAACGCACCCGCTGTTCGTCAGCCTGCCACTCCATCAGGTCAGGAAACAGAATACCCTGGTTCATATGACCCCCAAGTTACGCTTCAACTCTCTCAATACCTGTTTAGTCCCGGGACGAATTCCGCGCCACACGGTAAACGCTTCGGCGGCCTGTTCCACCAGCATGCCGATTCCATCCATGGTTTGACGGGCCCCATGCTGTTTGGCCCAACTGATAAACGCCGTATCCGAGGCGCCATACATCATGTCGTAGATGGCAATATCAGTGTGGATCAGGGCGGGGGCCAACGGCGGCAGCTCCCCTTGCAGGCTGGCGGAGGTAGAGTTGATGACGAGATCGAATGACCCTGCCAACTGCTCATAGGTCTGGGCAGTCACAGGCCCCAGATCGCAGAATTCGGCTGCCAACTGTTGCGCTTTTGCGTGGGTGCGGTTGGCGATCACCAGCTCGCTCGGCAACTCGGCCAGCAGCGGCGCCAATGCACCGCGAGCCGCGCCACCGGCACCCAGCAGCAGGATCCGGCTATCCGCCAGCGTCACACCATGGGACTTGAGATCGGCGACCAGACCGGCGCCATCGGTATTATCCCCCAGCAACACGCCATCATCGGTCAGCTTGATGGTATTGACCGCGCCCGCCAGCTTGGCCCTTGGGCTCAAGCGATCGACCAGAGTAAATGCCTGCTCCTTGAAGGGAACGGTGACATTACATCCCTTGCCCCCTTGGTCAAAGAAGGTGCGCAGGGCGTGGGCAAACTCGTCGACGGCGGGTTCAGCCAGCCCATACTCCAGCTCTTGCTGGGTTTGTCTGGCAAACAGGGTGTGAATGAAGGGGGACTTGCTGTGGCGCACCGGGTGGCCAAAAACCAGATAACGATCCATCAAAGAGTTCCATCAGAGGGCAATATTCCGATTTAACGGGTTTTCACTCTCGGGAACAAGCCGAATAACGGCCAGTAAAAAGGGACCATCATGGTCCCTCGGGTCACAGCCATTCTCGCGGCGTGAGGTAATCGGTGTAGAGCAAGGCTTCAGGAGTGCCCGCCTCCGGCTGCCAGTCATACTCCCAACGTGCCAGCGGTGGCATCGACATCAGGATCGACTCGGTACGTCCGCCGGTCTGCAACCCGAACAGGGTGCCTCGGTCATACACCAGATTGAACTCCACATAACGGCCGCGACGATAGAGCTGGAACTCCCGCTCCCGCTCGCCATAGGGCAGCGCCTTGCGTCGTTCAATGATCGGCAGGTAAGCATCGAGATATCCCCGACCTACCGCCTGCATAAAGGCAAAGCAGTCGGCAAAGGGCCAGCGATTCAGATCGTCGAAGAAGAGGCCGCCCACCCCTCGCGTCTCGTTGCGGTGTTTGAGGAAGAAGTAGCGATCGCACCAGGATTTGAACTCGGGGTAGATCTCATCACCAAATGGCTGGCAGAGATCACGGGAGACCTGATGCCAATGCTGCACATCCTCGGCAAACGGGTAGAAAGGCGTCAAATCGAAGCCACCGCCAAACCACCAAATGGGCTCTTCACCCTCTTTCTCGGCAATGAAGAAACGGACGTTGGCGTGGCTGGTCGGCACATAGGGGTTGTGCGGATGGATCACCAGCGACACGCCCATAGCCTCGAACTTGCGACCGGCCAACTCTGGCCGATGGGCTGTAGCAGAGGCAGGCATGGCATCGCCATAGACATGGGAGAAGTTGACGCCCCCCTGCTCGATCACCGCGCCGTGGCGCAGCACACGGGTGCGACCACCGCCACCGCCTTCACGGCTCCAGGCATCTTCCACAAAGTGTCCGGCACCGTCGGCCATTTCCAGACCACGGCAGATCTCGTCCTGCAACTGCAACAGGAAGGCCTTGACCTGGGCCACATCCGGTTTGCTCATCTTGTCTCCAGTCAGGCAGGATCGTGAACGCCCTGTCCATTTTTATAGTTAAATCAATCCGATGAGCTCACCGCTCAGCGGATTGATAGCAAATCATGACGTATCCGCCTGTTCAGGAGGGGCGAATAATGGCGCCGGTTCGGGCGTCCTTGATCTCGGATGGGTTAGCTTGACCACCCACTTCCCCGGGCAGGATATAGGCTAACTTGCTTGCCAGCCGCTCACCAATATCGGCCACGCGGCGAGCCGGCTCCTCACCGGTCAGGTTGGCGCTGGTAGAGACCAGCGGCTTGCCAAAGGCACGGCACAACGCCTGTACCTGAGGATGAGCCGTCACGCGTACCGCGAGGGTCTCGAACTGCCCGGTCAGCCAGGCTGGCGTCGTCGCACGGGCAGGCATGATCCAGGTAAAAGGACCGGGCCAGCTGGCTTCAACCAGAGCCAGTTGCTCACCGCTAAGCTGACTCAGATCGATGTAATCCTGCAATTGCGCCACGTCGGCAGCAATCAGGATCAACCCTTTCTCTACCGGACGCTGTTTGATGGCCAGCAGTCGCTGCACCGCCACTTCGGAGTCGGGATCACAACCCAGACCAAACACAGCCTCGGTCGCATAGGCAATCACCCCTTCCTGCTGGAGGGCGGCAACCGCCTGTTCAAATTCATTTGGCATAGGAAAAATGCGGCAGCCAGGCTGCCGCCTCGTCACTTAGTAGCAAGTTGAATCCATACGGCGGCGACCACAACAAAGTGACGTTTTGCTGTAGCACAGGAAAAATACGACACATCCGGATCGCCACCCGTTCACTTACTTGAGTTGAGCCTGCAGGGCGGCATCCTTGGCCATCACCTCTTCGGCATTCTTCTGGCGTTCGGCCCGAACCTTGGCTGCCAGTTCATCATCGGCTACTGCCAGCATCTGGGCTGCCAGATAACCTGCGTTCTTGGCACCGGCTTTGCCGATCGCCACAGTCGCCACCGGTACACCACCCGGCATCTGCACGGTGGAGAGCAGCGCATCCAGCCCCTTGAGCGGGCCACCATCGATGGGCACCCCGATCACAGGACGAGTCGTGATGCCGGCTACGGCACCCGCTAGGTGCGCAGCCAGACCGGCAGCACAGATAAAGACCTTGCAGCCACGGGCCTCGGCATCGGTCACATACTGATGGGTCGCAGCCGGCGTGCGGTGCGCGGAGGTGACTTTGACTTCCACTGCGATATCAAATGACTTGAGCACCTCGAGGGTGCTCTGCATCACGGGGAAATCAGAATCAGAGCCCATCAATACGGCAACAAAGGGTTTATTCATGGTGGGAATTTCCTTACTCCAAGTGGGGGGTTGAAGTTCACCGAAAACGTTTCAATCCGGTTGCGGCGGCGGGATTATACCTGCTCACTTTGGTGGCCGCATTTCTTTTGCGGACAGACCCAACGCAGCGTTCCCCTCACTTTTTTCTCGACCATGATGCCCCAACCACACGCGGGACAAGGCATGGGGATCGGCTTGTCGTTCACCACATATTTGCAATGGGGATAGCCATCACAGGAGTAAAATTGCTTGCCATAGCGGGAGGTCCGGCTCACCAGATGACCCTTGCCGCACTCGGGGCAGAGGATCTGGGTATCATCGCTCTCCTGCAGGGATTCGATGTGCTGACAGGCCGGATACTGAGTGCAGCCGACAAACAGACCGTAACGCCCCTTCTTGATCGCCAGCGGCTGTCCGCAATCGGGACAGGCAGAGCCTTCGAGCACCTTTTCGATGTCGCGGCCGGATGGCGTCAGGGAGCGAATGTAATCACAGGCAGGATAGGCAGAACAGCCGAGAAAGGGGCCATGTTTGCCCTGGCGGATCACCAGCTCGGCCCCGCACTGCGGGCACGGCTCGCGCTCGAAGGCATGTTCGTGGGCTGAAAAGAGGTGATGATCGATTTTTGACATGGGCCGCGCCTTGAAATCCAGATGGCCTGAATTCTACCAGCGCGGCACCGGACTGTCAGTGAATGACGCCGTCTGACTCATCAAACACCAGCTCTTCCATCTGCTGGTAGGCATTTTCACTGCCCGGTACGTTGAACAGCACCATCATGACGACCCACTTCAGGTCATCCAGCTCGATATCCGGTTTGTCCAACTCGAGCAGACGCTCGATACAGATCTCGCGGGTTTCGGCATTCAGTACCTGGGCCTGTTCCAGAAATAGCAGGAAGCCGCGGCACTCGGTGCTGAGGCGTGCCAGCTCTTGCGGGGCATAGATACGCATCGAGCCTTGCGCGCTGGCGGCCACATAGACCTCCCGCTCGCTATCATGCAGATTGGCCAGTCGCTCCAACCAGTCGAGCGCCTTGTCGATCTCTTCCTTGTCAAAACCGGCTCGGCTCAACTCGTCGGTGAGTTCATTCTGCTCGACCATCACATCTGCATCGCTGTGGATGTAGGTCTCGAAAAGGTACATCAATACATCAAACATGATTCGCCCTCCTCGCTCTGACGTATCCACCGGCTACCGCCATCACTGCACCGACCAACTCCAGCTCTACCAACCTGCCCAATACCACTTCGACAGGAAGCTGGGTCCGCTCGGCAACGGTATCCACGCTCGTGGTCTCGTAATCTACGTTATCCAACAAATCAGCATAAGGCAATTCGCTATTATGCTGTTGCTCAGATGGTATGGCCGACGGATCTGGCCGTGCGAACCACTCTGGCAACTCTTCCACTATATCGGCCGCACTCAGCACAAGTTTGGCCCCCTGCTGAATTAATCTGTTGCACCCTATCGCCTGGGCGTTTTGCGGGGCGCCGGGTACCGCAAACACTTCGCGCCCCTGCTCCAGTGCATAGCGAGCGGTGATCAGCGAACCACTCTGCTCGGTCGCCTCCACCACCAGAGTTCCCAACGACAGACCACTGATAATACGGTTGCGACGAGGAAAATGTTCAGCCAGCGGCCCTTTATCCGGCGCCAGCTCGGAGATAAGCAAACCACCTTTCTCCAGAATCTGACCTGCCAGTCCCTGATGGCGTTTGGGGTAGAGGCAATCCAGCCCGGAGCCCAACACGGCAAGGGTGATACCACCACAAGCCAGCGCCTGCTGATGGCAAACACCATCGATACCGAGCGCAAGGCCCGAGGTGATGGCGAACCCGCATCTAACCAGTTCGCTACAGAGACGGGACGCGTTATCTTTGCCTGCATAGGTGGGATGACGTGTCCCCACCATCGCCAGCTGGGGTAGCGACAGCGCTTCAAGATCGCCACGGCAGTAGAGCAACAGGGGGGCCGCGGGAATTTCACGCAACAAGGGCGGATAAACAGGGTGATCTTGCGGAATAAGGAGATTGCCAGGTAACGCGGCCCAAGCCAGACTCTGCTCAACAACCGGCGAGGGCCAGCGCAGTTGTTTGATCTGCTCTGACGACAGCCCCATACCGTGCAGCTGTGTTTCATCGCTCTGAAACAGGGCATCAATCGAACCGCCGATCTGCTCCAGCAGCCGAACTGCGGTTACAGGGCCGATTCCGGTAACCGCATTGAGGGTTAACCAGAGCGCCAAGCGCTCATCGGGGTAATTCACGTCAGAAGTGAGTGACCTGATAACCCGAGCTCACCATGTCCTTGCTCTGCATGATGAGGCCATAACTCAGCTTGTCATACACCTTGAACAACATGACGCGGGCAATCGCTTCAGAGGGCAGTGGTGCCTTCTGGTTGCCACTACTGTAGAACACCTTGTCGTAGACAGAGGAGAACTCCTTGTATTTCACTGCACCATTCTTGGTGACCAGCGCAGCCCCCGGACGCCGAACATCGAGCACATCGCCCGCGGAGAGTTGATCCCGAGCGCCTTTGTTAATCAAGACCACATCAAACTTGCCCCCTCCCCTGGCTTTGCTCGGCAAGTCGATGATGTAGCCAGGGGCAATCGCCGGGGCAGCCTTGGGCATGAAAACCGCAGGCATGTTCTCCTGAGGGGGCAGCTCCATAATCTTGTCACCCTGCAATACTTCACGCTGGTTGTGGGTGAGAGTAACTTCGGTCCGATCACCATCCAGCAGCGCTACCGCACGCACCACGCCTGCAAAGATGGCCTCCTGACCCAAAAGCTCACCTGTCTCGCGATCCTTGTAGACCACCCCGGGATGATAGATGCCATACATCTTGCCCGGTATCAGAGCTCCCTGCACATAGAGGGTGTCCCCCTCAAGCATTCCAAGGTGCTTTTCGTCTGAACCCAGCAAATAGGGCAGCATTTTCTGCTGCTGACTGTCGGCCAAAATATGGTCCGTCTGCAAAAAGGGACCTATCTCGCTGAAGGGCAGAGTAGGGATAGGATTTGCCTTGCTCTCATAACGGGTTTTCGGGCCGAGACGGATGACCTGTTTGTCCCCCTGCATCGCTTTGCCCAGCCGGGGCTCACCATTGACCCAGCTCAGGTGCAGCACGTCCCCTGGGTAGATCCAGTGCGGATTGGCAATCTGTGGATTGATGTTCCAGAGCCGGGGCCACAGCCATGGCTCAGAGAGATATTTGCCGGAGATATCCCACAGGGTATCGCCTTTTTGCACTACATAGCTTTCGGGATAACCCGCTTTCAACCTCAGCTGATCGGCCAGAGCAGCTTGGCTCATGGTCACCAGCAGGCAGGTGAGGATGGTTTGCTTCAGATACATAACACTCCCTGTTACCTCTGCGCGCAAAGTGTTGCTGTTTTTTGTCGGCGTAAATGACTAGAATTACGCCAATATTGACTGCATTTATACGAAACTAAAGAAAAAACTATGGCCATTCTAGATGTATTGCGTTTTCCCGATGAGCGTCTGCGTACTATCGCAGCCCCTGTCGAGACCTTTACACCCGAGTTACAACAAATTGTAGATGATATGTTCGAAACCATGTATGCGGAGGAAGGCATTGGCCTAGCCGCAACGCAGGTGGATATTCATCAACGCATCATAGTGATCGATGTCTCTGAAAACCGTGAAGATCCTCTGGTATTGATCAATCCGGAAGTGATCTCCCAGTGTGGCAGCACCGGCATTGAAGAGGGTTGTCTCTCCGTGCCTGGCAGCCGCGCTCTGGTGCCTCGCGCTGAGCAGATCAAGATCCGCGCCCTGGATCGCCACGGCAAACCGTTCGAGCTGGAAGCGGACGACCTGCTCGCCATCTGTATCCAGCACGAGATGGACCACCTGATGGGCAAGTTGTTCGTGGATTACCTGTCCCCGCTCAAGCGCCAGCGCATTCGCCAGAAGCTGGAAAAGATGGCCCGTGAAGATCGCAAAGTCCTCTGAGGATCTGCCCCATTGAATAAGCTGAAACTGATTTTTGCCGGTACTCCCGACTTCGCCGCCCGTCACCTGGCGGCGTTGTTGTCTTCCGACCACGAGGTCGTTGCCGTTTATACCCAGCCCGACAAGCCCGCCGGCCGTGGCCAGAAGCTCACCGCCAGCCCGGTCAAAGAGCTGGCACTGGCCCACAACCTGCCGGTTTACCAGCCCGCTACCCTGCGCAAGGAAGAGGCGCAAGCCGAACTGGCCGCCCTTGGCGCAGACCTGATGGTCGTGGTGGCCTATGGCCTGATCCTGCCCAAGGCGGTACTCGATACCCCGCGTCTGGGCTGCATCAACGTCCATGGCTCCCTGCTGCCCCGCTGGCGTGGCGCGGCACCGATCCAGCGCTCAATCTGGGCGGGCGATAGCGAAACCGGCGTCACCATCATGCAGATGGATGTGGGGCTGGATACCGGCGCAATGATCCGCAAGGTAAGCTGCCCCATCGCCGCCGACGAGACCTCTGCCAGCCTCTATGACAAGCTGGCAGAGCTGGGTCCGCAGGCGCTGGTCGACACCATCGATGCCATGGCTGCCGGTGAAACCGCTGCCGAGGCGCAAGATGATGCGCTGGCCAACTACGCCGAAAAGCTCTCCAAGGAAGAGGCCCGCATCGACTGGTCGATGGAGGCTGTTGCCATCGAACGCTGCATCCGCTCGTTCAACCCCTGGCCCATCAGCTGGTTTGAAGTAGCTGACCAGACCATCAAGGTATGGCAAGCCGCCGTCATCGACATCGACCACGGCCAACCCGCCGGCACCCTGCTCAAGGCCGACAAGCAGGGGATCGATATCGCGACCGGCAAAGGGGTACTGCGCCTGCTGACCCTGCAACCGCCCGGCAAGAAGGCGATGTCCGTTTCGGATCTGCTCAACTCTCGCCGCGACTGGTTTGAACCCGGCACGCAATTGAATTGAACTGGATTGAATTGACACAAGCGGGGCCCAGGCCCCGACTTGCGCATCTAAGGTAACTCTATGAAAACACGTGCACAGGCCGCTCTCGTTATTCAACAGGTGCTGGATCAGGGTCAATCCCTTTCCGCTGTTCTGCCTGCTGCCCAGGAGAAGGTTGCACCTCGCGATCGCGCTCTCCTGCAAGAACTCTGCTACGGCACCCTGCGCTGGCTACCCCGCCTCGATGCGGCAGTCAACGAGATGATGGACAAGCCGCTCAAGAACAAGAGCCGCATTTTCCACTACCTCATCCTGGTCGGTCTCTATCAGCTCATCTACACCCGCATTCCGGCTCACGCCGCGGTGGCCGAGACCGTCAACGCCGTTAAACTGCTCAAGGGCACCTCACTGCGTGGCCTCATCAACGGCGTGTTGCGCAACTTCCAGCGCAGCGCCGAAGTCATTCTGCTGCGTATCGACCGCGTGCCGAGCGTGCGCCTGGGTCATCCTGAGTGGCTCACCAAGCGCCTGCGTCAGGCCTATCACGATGAGTGGGAATTCATCATGGAGGCGAACAACCAGCGCCCTCCCATGTGGATCCGCAACAACAGCCAGCGCCAGAGCCGTGATACCATGCTGGCTCGCATGGCTGAAGTCGGCATCAATGCCGTGGCCGGTGAAGAGGGCGAGGATTGCATCCTGCTGGAGCGTCCCTGCGATGTGACCAAGCTGCCCGGCTTCGAAGTCGGTGACTGCTCGGTACAGGATGGCGCAGCACAACAGGCGGCCGCCCTGATCGACCCGCAACCGGGTGAGTGGGTGCTGGATGCCTGCGCCGCTCCTGGCGGCAAGACTGCCCACCTGCTCGAGCGTCAGCCCAAGCTGGCTGGCGTGGTTGCCGTTGATGCCGACGAGAACCGCCTCAAGCGGGTGCAGGAGAACCTGGATCGCATCGGCCTGACCGCCAAAGTGATCCACGGCGATGCCGCGGCACCGGAACAGTGGTGGCCGGAGGGGCTGTTCGACCGCATCCTGCTGGATGCCCCCTGCTCCGCCACCGGCGTTATCCGTCGCCACCCCGACATCAAGTGGTTGCGCCGTGATCAGGACATCCGCGAGCTGACCGAGCTGCAGCGCCGCATTCTCAATGCCCTCTGGGGCAAGCTGAAGAGCGGTGGCACCCTGCTCTACGCTACCTGCTCCGTCCTGCCGGAAGAGAACCGCGACCAGATCCGCGCCTTCCTTGCCGCGACCAAAGATGCCAAATTGGTACCGTTGCACGAACAGGACACTCCGGATTGCCCTGGTCGCCAGTTCCTGCCAGGTGAAGCCGAGATGGATGGCTTCTACTACGCCAAACTGGTCAAGCTCTGAGCCGGGCATGACAAACCTCATTCGGGAGAGCCGCCAGCTCCGTTCTGGCGCTCCCCTTTACAGCCTCAACGTGAGTAGACGTTCCCTATGAAAATCATCATTTTGGGAGCCGGCCAGGTCGGCGGCACTCTGGCCGAGAACCTGGCCGGAGAGAACAACGACATCACCATCGTCGATACCGACAGCGAGCGCCTGCGCGAACTGCAGGACAAGTTTGACCTGCGGGTGGTCAACGGCCATGGCGCTCACCCCAAGGTGCTGCGCGAAGCGGGGGCTCAGGATGCCGACATGCTGGTCGCCGTCACCAACAGTGACGAGACCAACATGATCGCCTGTCAGGTCGCCTACTCCCTGTTCAACACCCCGAACAAGGTGGCGCGGATCCGTTCGCCCGCCTATCTGACAGAGCGGGATCGCCTGTTTCTGCCGGAATCGGTGCCGGTGGATCACCTGATCGCGCCGGAGCAGTTGGTGACCGACTATGTGCGTCGCCTGATCGAATATCCGGGGGCCCTGCAAGTGGTTGATTTTGCCGGTGGCCGCGTCGGTCTGGTGGCAGTCAAGGCCTACTACGGTGGCCCGCTGGTGGGCAACGCCCTCTCCACCCTGCGCGAGCACATGCCCAATATCGAAACTCGCGTAGCGGCCATCTTCCGTCAGGGCCGCCCGATCCGCCCGCAAGGCACCACCATCATCGAAGCGGATGACGAGGTCTTCTTCGTCGCCGCCGCGGGCCATATCCGTGCCGTGATGTCGGAGCTGCAGCGCCTCGAGAGCCCCTACCGCCGCATCATGATCGTCGGTGGTGGCAACATCGGCGCCGGCCTCGCCCGCCAGCTGGAGAAGCGCTACAGCGTCAAGCTTATCGAGCGCAATCAGAAACGGGCGGAGCAGCTCTCCGAACTGCTGGAAAACACCATCGTCTTCTGCGGCGATGCGGCGGATCAGGAGCTGCTGGCCGAGGAGCACATCGACCAGATCGACGTCTTCATCGCCGTCACCAATGAGGATGAGGCCAACATCATGTCAGCGCTGCTCGCCAAGAAGATGGGCGCCAAGAAGACTATGGTGCTGATCCAGCGCGGCGCCTACGTCGATCTGGTGCAGGGTGGCTCTATCGATATCGCCATCTCGCCCCAGCAGGCCACCATCTCGGCCCTGCTGACACACGTGCGTCGGGCCGATATCGCCAACGTCTACAGCCTGCGCCGCGGCGCTGCCGAGGCGATCGAGGCGATTGCCCATGGTGACGAGAACACCTCCAAGGTGGTCGGCAAGACGGTGGGCGAGCTCAAGCTGCCGCCGGGTACCACTATCGGTGCCGTAGTGCGCGGGGATGAGGTACTGATCGCCCACGATCGCACCAAAATCCAGCAGGATGACCACGTGGTCATGTTTCTGGTGGACAAGAAGTACATCCCGGAAGTGGAGCGGCTATTCCAGCCAAGCCCCTTCTTCCTGTAACGTCTTCATGCGCACAGGCTGTCAAACCAGACCCGGCTCAGCTCCCCCAAGGGGATGGTCCGGGTCTTTTGTTAATCAACGACCAGGTTATCGAACATGATCAAGCTGCGTCCCATTATCTTCACCCTCGGGCTGGTGCTCTCCAAGCTGGCGCTCTTCATGTGGCTGCCCACCTTGCTGGCACTGCTCACCGGGTCAGAGGGATTTGTCGAGTTTCTCAAGTCCGTGCTGATCACCCACGGCGCCGCCCTGCTCTGCCTCCACTATGGTCGCAAGGCGGAGTTTCATCTGGGGGTGCGGGAGATGTTCCTGCTCACCACCTCGGTCTGGGTGGTAGCCTGCGCCTTCGGCGCCCTGCCTTTTGTTTTCATCACCCACATCAACTTCACCGACGCCTACTTCGAGACCATGTCGGGGGTGACCACCACGGGCTCTACCGTGCTCTCCGGCCTCGACAACATGGCTCACAGCATCCTGTTGTGGCGTTCCATCCTGCAGTGGCTGGGCGGGGTTGGCTTTATCGTGATGGCGGTTGCCGTGCTGCCCTACCTCAACGTCGGCGGCATGAAGCTGTTCCAGACCGAGAGCTCGGACTGGTCGGACAAAAGCGCCCCGCGTGCCAAGACAGTCGCCAACAACATCGTCGTGGTCTATCTGGTGCTCTCCATGCTCTGCTTCATGGCCTACTGGGCCAGCGGCATGAACATGTTCGAGGCGATCAACCACGCCATGACCACTCTCAGTACTGGTGGCTACTCCACCTCCGATCAATCCATGTCCCACTTCTCCAACTCGGCCCACTGGATTGGCACCCTGTTCATGTTCCTCGGCGGCCTGCCCTTCCTGCTCTATGTGCAGAGCCTCAACCACAGGGATTACAGTCTGTTCAAGGATGCCCAGGTGCGAGGCTTCTTCTGGCTGGTGGTCTGGGTCACCGTCATCATGACCTTCTATCTGTGGGAGAGAGACCTGTTCGGCTTCTGGGATGCCCTGCGTATCAGCTGCTTCAACATCGTCTCGGTGCTCACCACCACCGGCTACGGCCTTGGTGACTTCGGCACCTGGGGGCCGCTCGCCAGCATCGTCTTCATCGTGCTGCTGGCTCTTGGGGCCTGCTCCGGCTCCACTGCGGGCGGCCTCAAGATCTTCCGGGTACAGGTGGCCTTTGCCCTGTTCAAGAAGCAGATGCGCCAACTGATGCACCCTTCCGGCGTATTTCCCCAGAAGTACAACGGCCGGACAGTCAATGACGCCATCATCCGCTCAATGATCTCCTTCGTGCTGGCCTACTTCGCCATCATTCTGATGATAGCCGCACTGCTGGGCGCCATCGGGCTTGACCCCCTGACAGCCATATCCAGCTCCATCACCGCCGTTGCCAACGTCGGCCCGGGCATGGGCCCGGTGGTCGGCCCCAGCACCAACTTTGCCAGCCTGCCGGAATCGGCCAAATGGCTGCTGTCATTCGGCATGCTGCTGGGACGACTGGAGATCCTGACGGTCGCCGTGCTCTTCTTCCCCTCCTTCTGGCGCCAGTAACGCTCACCGTAAGCAAGCAAAAAGCCGCAGCGTTCACCCGCTGCGGCTTTTTTATCTCGTCCATCCCCACGACTTTCCCTCAACGCTCATCAACCCCATTACCGGTGGCCTGAACGACCTCATCGGCATGGCCAGAGCGGATCACAAGCATAAAAAAACGGACCCAAACCAGAGGTTTGGGTCCGTTTATCAGTGAGCCGTCAGTGGCCGCGAGGGCTGCCGAGACTCAGCACATGGCATTAACCACGGCCAGAGCGCTTACGATCCAGCTCGGTCAGCAATTTCTTGCGGATACGGATGTTCTTCGGAGTCACTTCTACCAGTTCATCGTTATCGATGAACTCGAGAGCCTGTTCCAGAGTCATGCGGATCGGCGGAGTCAGAACCTGAGCTTCGTCGGTACCGGAGGCACGCATGTTGGTCAGCTGTTTGCCTTTCAGGCAGTTAACAGTCAGGTCGTTGGAACGGGAGTGGATACCTATCACCTGACCTTCGTACACTTCGGTCGCGTGACCGATGAACAGACGACCGCGGTCTTGCAGACCGAACAGGGCGTAGGTCAGGGCCTTACCGGTTGCGTTGGAGATCAGCACGCCGTTCTGACGCTCGCCGATGCTGCCACCCTTGTGCGGACCGTAATGGTCGAAGGTGTGGTAGAGCAAACCGGTACCGGAGGTCATGGTCATGAACTCGGTCTGGAAGCCGATCAGGCCACGGCTCGGGATCATGAAGTCCAGGCGGACACGACCCTTGCCATCCGGGGTCATGTTGGTCATTTCGCCTTTACGCAGACCCAGCTGCTCCATCACGGAACCCTGGTGCGCTTCTTCAACGTCCACAGTTACAGTTTCGAACGGTTCTTGCAGTTCGCCGTCAACGGTACGCAGGATTACTTCCGGACGGGATACCGCCAGCTCGTAACCTTCGCGACGCATGTTTTCGATCAGGATGGAGAGGTGCAGTTCACCACGACCGGATACACGGAACTTGTCCGGATCATCAGTCTCTTCCACGCGCAGGGCCACGTTGTGGACCAGCTCCTGGTTCAGACGCTCCAGAATGTTGCGGGAGGTCACGAACTTGCCCTCTTTACCGGCGAACGGTGAAGTGTTGACCTGGAAGGTCATGTTCACGGTCGGCTCGTCAACGGAGAGCGGCGGCAGGGCCTCAACGGCACCGTTGTCACAGATGGTGTCGGAGATTTTCAGCTCGCCCAGACCGGTGATAGCGATGATGTCACCCGCTTGCGCGTCGGCAACTTCAGTACGGGACAGACCCAGGTAACCCAGCACCTGACCGACTTTACCATTACGGGTCTTGCCGTCAGCACCAACGATGGTGACTTGCTGGTTGGTCTTGACGCGACCACGAGTGATGCGGCCGATACCGATAACGCCCACGTAGGAGTTGTAGTCCAGCTGGGAGATCTGCATCTGGAAACCACCTTCGGCATCAGCCTTCGGCGCTTCAACGTTGTCAACGATGGCCTGGAACAGCGGCTCCATGTTTTCGGACTCGACGTCCTGATCCATGGTGGCCCAACCGTTCAGTGCAGAGGCGTAAACAACTTTGAAATCCAGCTGTTCGTCAGTCGCGCCCAGGTTGTCGAACAGGTCGAATACCTGATCCATTACCCAGTCAGGACGAGCACCCGGACGGTCAACCTTGTTGATGACCACGATCGGCTTCAGACCCTGAGCGAACGCTTTCTGGGTCACGAAACGGGTTTGCGGCATCGGGCCGTCTACGGCGTCAACCAGCAGCAGCACGGAGTCAACCATGGACAGTACGCGCTCTACTTCACCACCGAAGTCGGCGTGACCCGGGGTATCAACGATGTTGATGCGGTAGTCATTCCAGCGGATCGCAGTGTTCTTGGCGAGAATGGTGATGCCACGTTCCCGTTCCAGATCATTGGAGTCCATGATCCGTTCCTGGCCTTCCGTGGAGCGGTCCAGGGTGCCGGACTGCTGCAGCAGCTTATCAACCAGAGTCGTTTTGCCGTGGTCAACGTGCGCAATAATCGCAATATTGCGTAAATTCTCTAACATTCTCGCCTCAATCACCGGGTAAAATTGGGCGCTAATTGTACTCTTGCCTTTGTGATCTGCCTAGCAGAATTGCAGTACATTCGCGCATAACAACAGATCTGGATCATAGACCTCTCTGACAAACCCTGCTTAGATGGGCGGTGACCGTATTTCGCGCACCATTACAGTGCACCAAAACGATCCACCATCGCACTAAATTGATGCAACGCGAGTCGAGATCGCCTGATTTTGGGGAGCCTCTTCAGTGAGATTGCCCTGAAATCAAGCTGTCACAAACTTGGCACGATACTGGCTTATGTGAATACGACGACGCATTCACCCAGAGAGTTTTAACACCGGAGGTTACTTAGCATGTCAGCCCAGAACGTTTTGGCCCTGATCCAGGAACACGAAGTCAAGTTTGTTGATCTGCGCTTTACCGACACCAAGGGTAAAGAGCAGCATGTATCCATCCCTGCTCACCAGGTTGATGAAGATTTCTTCGAAGACGGCAAGATGTTCGATGGTTCCTCCATCGGCGGCTGGAAGGGCATCAACGAATCCGACATGGTACTGATGCCGGACGCAGCCTCCGCCAAGCTGGACCCGTTCACCGAAGAGACCACCCTGAACATCGTTTGTGACGTACTGGAGCCTGCCACCATGCAGGGCTACGACCGCGATCCACGCTCCATCGCCAAGCGTGCAGAAGATTTCCTGAAGTCCAGCGGCATCGCTGACACCGTGCTGTTCGGGCCGGAGCCGGAATTCTTCATGTTCGACAACATCACCTTCTCCAACACCATGGGCCACAGCTTCGTGAAAATCGAATCTGAAGAAGCCGCATGGAACTCCGGCACTGCCTATGAGCATGGCAACAAGGGTCACCGTCCGTTCGTGAAAGGCGGTTACTTCCCGGTTGCACCGGTCGACTCCTCCCAGGATATCCGTGCCGCCATGTGTCTGGTGCTGGAAGAGATGGGCCAGGTCGTTGAAGCTCACCACCACGAAGTGGCCACTGCCGGTCAGAACGAAATCGCTACCCGCTTCAACACTCTTACGCTGAAAGCAGATGAAGTACAGGTACTGAAGTACGTGATCCACAACGTGGCCCACGCCTACAACAAGACCGTCACCTTCATGCCGAAACCCATGTTCGGTGACAACGGCTCCGGCATGCACTGCCACCAGTCTCTGGCCAAGAACGGCGTCAACCTGTTCGCCGGGGACCTGTATGGCGGTCTGTCCGAGATGGCGCTGCACTACATTGGCGGTATCATCAAGCACGCCAAGGCCATCAACGCCTTCGCCAACCCGACCACCAACTCCTACAAGCGTCTGGTTCCGGGTTATGAAGCCCCTGTCATGCTGGCCTACTCTGCCCGCAACCGTTCTGCCTCCATCCGTATCCCGGTGGTACCGAGCCCGAAAGCTCGTCGTATCGAAGTGCGCTTCCCGGATCCGGCTGCCAACCCGTACCTGGCCTTCGCTGCCCAGCTGATGGCCGGTCTGGACGGTATCATCAACAAGATCCATCCGGGCGATGCCATGGACAAGAACTTGTACGACCTGCCGCCGGAAGAGGCTGCAGAAGTACCGACCGTTGCCGGCTCTCTGGACGAAGCACTGGCTGCTCTGGATGCTGACCGCGAGTTCCTGACCCGTGGCGGCGTGTTCAGCGATGACTTCATCAACTCCTATCTGGAACTGAAACAGCAGGATGTTGACCGTGTGCGCATGACTCCGCACCCGCTGGAGTTCGAACTGTACTACTCCGTCTAAGTCGCAGCAGACAGCCCATTTAGATTGGGGCAGCTTGCCGAATCGTGACAAAACCCGCCAGATGGCGGGTTTTTTCTCTGATAGGATTAAGCAAGATACCGTCAAGGAGAGATGGATGAACAAGATACATGGCATAGGAGCAATTACCCTCCTGTTACTGACCTCATTCAGTACTCATGCGGCCAAGGTCTACTCTTGGGTCGATGGCAATGGCATTACCCACTACACGGATGCCCCTCCTCCCGGCAAAAACGTAAAGGAGGTGGATCTGCGGGCTGCTCCCCTGCTGGGTAGCGCCCCCAGCTCGGTACAGGTAGACAACTTCAACAGCCTGACTGGCGCCGATGCCAAGAAGGAGCAGGAGGCGGCCAAACTGGTGATCGAGCTGCTCTCCCCTGAACAGGGCAGCACCCTGCGCGACAACACAGGCAATATCGTCTTTCAGGGTCAAATCAGCCCCAAACCGCCAACCCAGTATGATGTGCGCCTGACCCTAGATGGCAAGGCTGCCCCCATCGTCAGCAACAGCCTCTCTATCCGGGTCGAAAATGTCGATCGCGGTGCCCACGAAGCTCAGCTAGAACTGCTCGCCAAAGACGGTACGATCCTTGCTAAATCTACACCAGTCACCTTTTACCTGCATAGAGCGACCGTGACTCCGGCTCCCAAACCCACCCCCAAAGCCGACTAGGGGTGATATAGCGCACCGATGCGGGTAAACTCTATGCACCATATCGGTGCATAACAGGTGTGTAGCACCGTTTTAGGGAGAAACCTGTGCCAACCCGCTCGGACAACGCCAAAACACTCTTGGATAATTTGCTGACCGCCGTGATCCTGATGGATGAGCGGCTCTGCATCCAGTTCGTCAACCCGGCGGCTGAACAGCTGCTCTCCCTCAGTGAACGCAGGCTGATCGGCATCGAACTGCCCCATCTGCTGGAACATATCTCCCTCGATTTGCAGCGGCTCAAGCAGTGCCTCGTGTCAGGGCAAGGCTTTACCGACAGCGAAGTGACTCTGGTGGTAGAGGGAGAACCGCGACTGGTGGAGCTGAGCGCCACCCCGATGGCCGACCACGAACAGCGTCTGCTGGTAGTGGAGCTGCGCAAGATCGACCAGCAGAAGAAGATCAGTCAGGAGCAGCAGCAACATGCCCAGCAGCTGGCGGCCAAGGAGCTGGTGCGCGGCCTGGCACACGAAATCAAGAATCCCCTCGGCGGCCTGCGTGGCGCGGCCCAGCTGCTGCAAAAAGAGCTGCCGGATCCGGCCCTGCGCGAATATACCGGCATCATCATCGAACAGGCTGACAGGCTGCGGGTACTGGTCGATCGGCTGCTCGGCCCCCAGCGCCCCGGCCGTCACCAGATGCACAATGTCCATTCGGTGCTGGAGCAGGTACGCCGACTGGTGGAGCTCGAACTCCCTCCCTCTGTTCGCATCGAGCGGGATTACGATCCCAGCATCCCCGAATTCGAGATGGAGCCGGATCAGCTGCAGCAGGCGTTTCTCAACATAGTGCGCAACGCCGCCGAAGCACTGGGGGATCAGACCGGGCTTATCCGCATCAAGACCCGCACCGCGTTCCAGATCACCATCCACGGCCAGCGTTACCGGCTGGCGGCGGAGATCAAGATCATCGACAACGGCCCCGGCATTCCCGATGCCATTCGCGACACCCTGTTCTACCCGATGATCACCGGCAAGGAGGGGGGAACCGGGCTCGGCCTCTCCATCGCCCAGAACCTGATCGACCAGCACAAGGGGCGGATCGACTGCATCAGCTGGCCGGGTCACACCGAATTCACCATTTTTCTACCGCTTCGCAAGTAAGGGAACCCCATGACCGCCAAAGTGTGGATCGTCGATGACGACAGTTCTATCCGCTGGGTGCTGGAGCGCACTCTCGGCAGCGAAGGCTTCAACTGCGAGAGCTTTGCCGATGGCGAAGCCCTGCTGCACGCCCTTGAGCTGCGCTCGCCCGATGTGATCCTCTCCGATATCCGGATGCCGGGCATCGACGGCCTGAGCCTGCTTGAGCAGATCCACCGCCGTCAGGCCGATCTGCCCATCATCATCATGACCGCCCACTCGGATCTCGACAGCGCGGTCAACGCCTACCAGCGAGGCGCCTTCGAGTACCTGCCCAAGCCGTTCGACATCGACGAAGCCGTGACCCTGGTGCGGCGCGCCGAGAATCACCTCAAGGAGCAGCGCACCAAGCGCAAGTCTCGCCAGCAAGAAGCCACCGCCACTCCCGAAATCATCGGTGAGGCACCGGCGATGCAGGAGGTGTTCCGCGCAATCGGCCGCCTGTCTCGCTCCAGCATCTCGGTGCTGATCAACGGCCAAAGCGGTACCGGCAAGGAGCTGGTCGCCCATGCGCTGCACAAGCACAGCCCGCGCGCCCACAAGAACTTCATCGCCCTCAACATGGCTGCCATTCCGAAAGACCTCATCGAATCGGAACTGTTCGGTCACGAGAAGGGGGCCTTTACCGGCGCCAACAACATCCGCCACGGCCGCTTTGAGCAGGCCGACGGCGGCACCCTGTTTCTCGACGAGATCGGCGACATGCCGATGGATGTGCAGACCCGGCTGCTGCGGGTATTGGCCGACGGCCAGTTCTACCGGGTCGGTGGCCACCAGCCGGTGCAGGTGGATGTACGGATCATCGCCGCCACCCACCAAAATCTGGAGAAGCGGGTCGCCGATGGCGAGTTTCGCGAGGATCTGTTCCACCGCCTCAACGTCATCCGCATCCACATCCCCGCCCTCAAGGAGCGCCGTGAGGATATCCCCCAGCTGGCCCGCCACTTCCTGCTGCGCGCCGCCAAGGAGCTGAACGTCGAGGCCAAGAGCCTGCACCCCGATACCCAGGCCTATATCAGCCGCCTGCCCTGGCCGGGCAACGTGCGCCAGCTGGAGAACGTCTGCCGCTGGCTTACCGTGATGGCCTCGGGGCAAGAAGTGCTGGTCGGCGACCTGCCTGCCGAGCTGCTCACCCCCATCACCCACAACGCCGAACCGGGCCAACCGGCGCTGCCCGGTTGCTGGCAGCAACAGTTGCAAGAGTGGGTGGCCAGCAAGCTGGCGCTGGGAGAGACAGACATCCTGGCCGATGCCATGCCTCAGTTCGAGCGGATCATGCTGGAGACGGCACTGGAACACACCCACGGCCACAAGCAGGAGGCGGCGCGCCTGCTTGGCTGGGGTCGCAACACCCTCACCCGCAAGCTGAAGGAACTCGATCTCTCCTGAGTCCCGGGAAAAAACGATTCCCATCACGCCCTGACAAATCACCGCCTGCCAGAGCCCCGTTTAACCATAAACGGGGTATCTTTTTTGAAAGCCCCGCCTAGAATGGCAGGCTTTCAAACCTGACTCGACGAGGGCGCCCCCATGATTGACAGATCTCTCCCCCTGACCGACCTGCACCGCCATCTGGACGGCAACATCCGCCCGCAAACCATCCTCGAGCTGGGTCGCCAACACAATATCCAGCTGCCCGCATTCGAGCTGGAAGCGCTGCGCCCCCACGTACAGATCATCGAAAACGAGCCGAGTCTGGTTACCTTCCTGAAGAAACTGGACTGGGGTGTGGCCGTGCTGGCTGACTATGACGCCTGCCGCCGGGTCGCCTACGAGAACGTGGAAGATCTGCTGCGCGCCGGTATCGACTATGCCGAACTGCGCTTCAGCCCGGCCTATATGGCGATGGCCCACAAGCTGCACCCGCAGGGCGTGGTGGAAGCCATCATCGACGGCGTGGCCGCTGGCAGCCGCGATTTCGGTATCAAGACCAACCTGATCGGCATCATGAGCCGCACCTTCGGTACCGAGCAGTGCAATCAGGAGCTGGCCGCCTGCTTGGCTCACCGCGACAAGCTGGTCGCCATCGATCTGGCCGGTGACGAACTGGGTTTCCCGGGCGAACTCTTTGTCGACCACTTCCGCAAGGTGCGCGATGCAGGCATGCGCGTCACCGTACACGCCGGTGAAGCCGCTGGCCCCGAGAGCATGTGGCAGGCCATTCGCGAGCTGGGCGCCGAGCGTATCGGCCACGGCGTCAAAGCGATTCAGGACCCGGCCCTGATGGCCTATCTGGCCGAGCACCGCATCGGCATCGAGTCCTGCCTCACCTCCAACGTCCAGACCACCACGGTAGCGAGCCTGACCGAGCACCCGATCCGCCAATTCCTGGCTGCCGGTGTACTGGCCTGCCTCAACACCGACGACCCGGCAGTAGAGGGCATCGACCTGCCCCACGAATATGAGGTGGCCGCTCCGGCCGCTGGCATGACCGCCAGCGAAATCCGCACTGCCCAGCAGAACGGCCTGACCCTGGCCTTCCTGAGCGATAGCGAGAAAGCCGAACTGAGCGCCCGCGCAGCCAGCCGCTGATCCACACCGGCACTGCAAATAGAAACGGCCCACTTCGGTGGGCCGTTTTTATTTGTGGCGGAGATCCCGCAACTTCAAGCCCGCGGTTCGATTAACAGATGTCATATCGTATACATGAAAATATTCCTGCCGATTACAGCATTATGGGGAGCTGGTCATGTTGAAAAGTCTGGATCTATTTGGCAAGGCGCTGAAAGAGCACTATCAGAACAGGGGTGATGAAACCTTGCAGATCAATATCAGCGGGCAAGAACCATATTGTCTCCCGCTCGCTATCTTTTTTCGACCAGCCGACTACTACCAGATTGATCGCCGGGCGTTATCTTTGTGCAGGGGAAAGACGCTGGATATAGGAGCTGGAACGGGTGAACACTCGCTCTTTTTGCAACAGCAGCTTTTTGATGTGACCGCCCTCGATATCTCGCCATTGGCCTGTGAGGTGATGCAAGCCAGAGGCGTCAGCAGAGTCATCAATGCCGATATCTTTTCGGCTAGTTTTGACGCCCCGTTTGATACCTGGTTGCTACTCGGTCGCAGTATCGGAGCCGTGGGCAACATTGAAATGTTGGGGAAATTTTTCGAACTTGCTCATCAATATATTTCGCCGAAAGGTCAAATCATTTTGAACTCAACGAACGGGAGTACTAACCAGACCGTTATACGAGAGCTCTCTTTTACCTATAAAGGAGAAACCGAGGCGCCCATCAGTTGGCTGGATATCGCTCAGGATCAGCTGAGCAGGGAGGCGGCTAAATATGATTTTTCTACTGAAATAATCGATATGGAAACTGATGGGAATTATCTGGCGGTGTTAAAGAAATAGTCCTACTTATCGTTCTCTTCTTAAAAAAAGAGCCCAAATCAGCAAAAGGCCCAAACCGGGTTTGGGCCTTTTGCTGATAGCTGTAAGGGGAAAAACTACTCCCGCTCCTTGTCACGCTCCAGCGCCCGCTCAACCAGCGGCTCGGGCAGGCTCTTGGTCACCTCAACCCCCAGCTCGCGGAAACGCTCGACCTGCGCAATCAGGTTGCCACGGCCGTTGACCAGCCGTCCCATCGCCTTGTCGTAGCTCTCCTGCGCCTTGTGCAGGCTGCCACCCATCTGCTGCATCTCCTCGACGAACAGCCGCAGCTTTTCGTAGAGGCGACCGGCCCGCTCGGCGATCTGGCGGGCATTCTGGTGCTGCCGTTCGTAGCGCCACAGATTCTCGATGGTGCGCAGCGCCACCATGAGATTGGTGGGGCTCACCAGCAGGATATTGTTGTCGAGACCGTAACGCACCAGCGAGGGATCGGCCTCCATCGCGGTGAGGAAGGCGGGCTCCACCGCCACGAACATCAGCACATAGTCGAGAGTACGCACCCCGGGCAACTGCTGGTAATCCTTGCGACCCAGCTCGCGGATATGGTTGCGCACCGAGGCGACGTGCTCCTTGAGCGCCACCGCCTTCTCCAGCTCTTCATCAGCGTTGTACCAGCGCTCGTAGGCGGTCAGCGACACCTTGGCGTCGATGATGATGTCTTTCTCTTGTGGCAGGTGGACGATCACGTCGGGCTGGTAGCGCTTGCCCTTCTCCACCTCGATATTGACCTGGGTGTGGTACTCGTGACCCTCGCGCAGACCGCACTCGCTGAGGATCCGCGCCAGCACCACTTCACCCCAGTTGCCTTGCTGCTTGCTGTCCCCCTTAAGGGCACGGGTCAGGGCCGCGGCCTCTTCGGTCATGCGGGCATTGAGCTCGGCGAGGCGCTCCAGCTCGAACTTGAGACTGTGGCGCTGGGCCGTCTCCTGTGCATGAGTCTCCCCTACCTGACGGCGGAAGCCCTCCAGCTGCTCTTTCAGCGGAGTGAGCAGCAGATCGAGGCTGTTCTGGTTCAATTCGCGGAAGTTGCCGGAGTTTTGCTCGAAGATTCGGTTGGCAAGGTTCTCGAACTGCTGGCTGAGGCGCTGCTCCGCCTCCTGTTGCAGTTGCAGCTTCTCGGCGGCAGCCAGCCGTTCGCTGCGCAAAGTTGCTTCCGCATCCTTGAGACGGGCGGTGAGTTTGATCAGCAGGGTCTGCTGCTGATCCAGCTTCTGCTGCCCCTGTTGACGCTCATCCTGCAACTCGTCAAAACGCTCCTGCAGCGCCTGATAACGCTCCTGTGCCAGCAGCAGCTCCTGAGCCTGCGCCGTGGCTGCCCGCCGCCCGATCAGCCAGCCAAGCCCGAGGGCCAGCACGGCGGCGGGCAGCAAGATCCCCCAGAGTCCGGGGTCAATCATTTGCGGCTCCGCTGACGCAGGAAGAGTTCGAGATAGCGGTTGGCCAGCAGCCAGAGCAGCACGTAGATGAGGTAGGCGGCGAGCACCACCCACTTGTGGCTGTTAACCCCGGTATCGAGCTCGACGAACTCGATGCCCTTGATGCGACAGTAGCCCCACATCAGCAGGGGAAAGACATAGAGCAGGGACGAACGCCAGAGAAATAACCACATATGTTTTCATTCAACCACGGAAAAGAGACCCGCCTAGCTTACACAAGGGCAACAGCCCTTGCGATCCTGACGGCTGCTATTCTCTGGCCTGCCCTCGCAAACTTCGATAAAATTAACCCCTAATAGGTATCAGGGGCGAGCATGACTCATTATTTCCTCCGTTGGCTGACACAAGGTTGGCAAGCTTCGCGCAAACCCGCAGTGGTTTGCCATGAAGCGCGCCCGCCGTGGGCGATCGAGGAGTCCCAGTACCTCACCCTCTGCACCCGCTGTGGCGAGTGTTTCAAGGCCTGCCCGCGCGGCCTGCTCAAACCGGCCACCCAGGAGGAGTACGAGGGGAGCCCGATTGCCGGCACCCCGGTGCTCGATCTCGCCTGCGGCCAGTGCAGCTATTGCGGCAGCTGCGCCAGAGCCTGTCCGACCGGTGCGCTCGACTTGCAACTGGGCCGTCAGGTGCAGACCCGGGTCCAGATTGAAGAGAGTTGTCAGGCCCGTCAGGGCTTCTACTGCCTGCTCTGTGAAGATGCTTGCCCCCAGCAGGCAATCAAGGCCACTGCCGATGGCATCAACGTCAACATGGATGCCTGCAATGGCTGCGGTGCCTGCGGCCTCGCCTGTCTGCACGGCGCCATTACCCTGATCCGCCAGCCGGGCAATCGCTGACAAACAAAAGGGGCCATCAGGCCCCTTTCCTATCTGTTCTTGCTTCCTGCCCATCAGGCCATTGCCAGAATGGACTCCTGCTCAATGCCCAGCAGATGGCAGAGACGGTTCGGATCGCGCACCGCATCGGCCAGGGTGTACTCACCCAGCACTTCGAGGAAGGCGTTCATGGCGCGGCGCAGAATGCCCTGAATGCGGCAGCCACCGGAGAGACGGCAGTTCTCGCGCTTGCAGTCGACCGGACAGAGCACGTGCTCCATGTCCATCACCACATCGCGCAGGTTGATGGAGACCGCGGAGCGACCGAGGCGGATACCGCCATGCTTGCCACGCACCGTCTCGATATACCCCTTGATGCCGAGCTGGTGCACTATCTTGACCACGTGGTTGCGAGAGATGCCGAAGGTATCGGCCACTTCGGTAATGGTCGACAGGCGATCCCCCGGCTGAACCGCCAGGAAGGTCAGGGTACGCAGGGCGTAGTCGGTAAATCGTGTCAGTTGCATGGTCGCACTTGCCTCTTACTACAAGCCAGGAATCAGGACGACAACATTGAGCTAAGAGGCAGGAGACAACCGGTTTGCCTCTGTTTGCCAATTGGTTCGCCAGAGGGGGCCTGTCTCTTAATCTGAGTTGCGGAGTGACAGGTTAAGAGCAGCACAACCGGGTGTCGATGAAGATGCACATAAATCGACACTTTCTTTGATTGATCGCAAACTTGCTGGGTTAGCCCGGCGTTTGCCCGCTTTATGGCGGGTAAATCTCCCGAATAGTCCCCCTCGCCAAGCCCCTTCGACCAGCAGCCATATGGCCCGCAAACCGACCCTCAATCGACCGTCAAAGAGGTGGTTCAGTGGGGTTGTTTCAGCCAATTTTTCAGTGCGACCGAGGGGATGGAGCTCTCGGAGGCGACGGCAAACGCCCCCCAGTCCACCGCGCACTGTAGCGCATCCTTGATCGCCATGCCCCTCGCCAGACCATGGATCAATCCGCCGGCGAAAGCATCCCCAGCCCCCGTAGTATCGACCACCGAGACGGGCCGGGCGGCGACTCGGATCTGCTCGTCACCATGGATGGCGAGCGCCCCCGCTTTGCCCTCAGTCAACACCAGCCATTCGAGCTGCTCCCCCGCCAGCTGGCGGGCATGCTGCCAAGGGTCGCTCACCTCGCCGAGATCGGAGCGGGAGGCCACCAGCACATGGCAGGGACGGCGCGCTTGGCCGCCCTTGGGATACTGGGCCACCACGAAGCTCTTGCCGAGCATCTGGCGCATGTAGCTGATGATGGCGGTGCCGGGATAGTTCACATAGAGGCAATCCACCCCATCCAGCGGCAGATCGCCGGGCAGGTCGGGACGCCGCGGCCGGCGCAGTATGGTGCGTTCACCGGTGGAGTCCACCAGGATCAGCAGCTCACCGGTCTCGCCACCAAAGCGCTCCACATGGCTGCAATCCAGCCCGTAACCGGCCGCCTGCTCCAGCAGCCAGTCACCGGTCTCGTCCAGCCCGATACGGGAAGCGATAGTCACCTCGTGACCCGCCCACACCAGCCCGATGCCGGTGTTGGCTGCGCCGCCTCCCAGCCTGCGCCCCTGATCCACATATTGCAGCCGGGCCCCCGCCACCAGCGGTTCGGAGAGGGAGAGCACATGATCACAGTTGAGATTGGCAAGCAGCAGAATGCGGGACATAGAGACCTCGGACGATGGAGATAGCCCAAAAGAGACAGGCTGAACCCAGAGTAGAGCCCAGCCTGACAGAAGAGACAACCGGCAGCGATCGGGAATCCGATCGGGATCAATAGATGGGCAGCTCCACCCCGGCCAGCAGTTCGTCGATGCGCGCCTGGGTCGGCTGCTGCATCACGCTCTGGATCACCTCCTTGGTGAGGTGGGGCGAGAAGGAGCTGATGAAGTCATACATGTAGTTCTGCAGCAGAATGCTCTTGCTGAAGCAGATCTGGGCCGGGCATGGCTTGAACAGGTGCTCCAGATTGATGGAGACCAGTCCGGGGCTGTCGGTGTCGTTGGCCACCAGCGAGGAGATGATGCCGATGCCAAAGCCCAGCTCCACATAGCGCTTGATCACACCGGCATCCATTACCGTCATGTAGTAACTCGGGGTCAGCCCCGCCGCCTGAAACACCTCGTCCTGCACCTGACGACCGGTGGCACCGCTCTCGTAACTGAGGATCGGGTAGTGGCAGAGCTGCTCCAGCGTCGGCTTCTTCACCTTGGCCAGCGGGTGATCCTGCGGCACCACCAGCGAAAGGGTCCAGAGGTAGGCGGGCAGCGCGATCAGCTCCTTGTCGAAGCCAATCTCGTGGGCAACGATGGAAAAATCGGAGTAACCCTTGCTGATCTGCTCCTTGCTCGCCGACATCACCGGATGGAGGTGGAACGAGATCTTGGGGTACTTCTTGGTGAAGTAGGTAACCGACTTGGGTAGCAGATAGCGGGCGATGGTGTGGGTAGTGTGGATGTTGAGAGTGCCCACGGTCGGATCCAGATACTCGCGGGAGATCGCCTTAATCTTGCTCTCGATGTTGAGCATCGCCTCTGCACACTTGATGATCTCCTCCCCCACCGGGGTGATGCGATGCAGATGCTTGCCACGACGCTCGAAGATCCGCACTCCCAGCTCGCTCTCCAGCAGGCCAATCTGTTTGCTGACCCCCGGCTGACTGGTGAAGAGCGCATCGGAAGCCACGGACACATTGAGGTTGTGGTCCCGGATCGCGATCAAATACTTCAATTGCTGTAGTTTCAAGGCGTCACACTCTCACACTGGTTTGGCTCAGACAGGTTTGGCTCAGGCCGGGACGGCAATCAAGCCAGACAAACAGGCCGCCACATGGGCGGCCAGTGTACCATCCGATCCCGATATCGCAGCGCTTGATCCTTCATTTTGCTACAAAATCTAGCATCCGAAGGGGTGGCTGACAAACCGGGCTCAGGCCGCGCCAGCCCGCAGCGGCAGGATCCCCAGAAACTGCAGCAGCCACTGCATCATGGTCGCCGAATCCACCTCCCCCTCCAGCGAGGAGAGGCTGCTCTGGTAGCGCTCGTCGGGCAACAGGCCACGGCGCCGCTCGATCAGCGCCCGGTTGTACTCCACCGAGAACTCCGGATGCCCCTGAATGGCGACGATGTGATCCCCCTGCAAAAACATGAAGTTGGGACAAAAATCGTTGCCCGCCAGCCGGGTCGCCCCCGGCGGCAGCAGGGCCACCTGATCCTGATGGCTGGCCAGAATGCGGATCTGATCCCGCGCTGGCGCCATCCAGGGCTCATCTGCCAGCATGGGATGCACCGACACTCCCAGCCCCCATCCCTTGGTGGACTTCACCACCTCTCCGCCCAGCGCTTGGGCGATCACCTGATGACCGAAGCAGACACCGGCCAGCTTGACGTCGGCATCGTGCGCCTGACGGATCCATGCCCGCAGTGCCTGAATCCAGGGGATATCGCTGTAAGCATCGTGGCGCGAGCCGGTGATGAGCCAGGCATCGCACTCGTGCAGATCCTCCGGCAGCTCCCCATCGATGGCTGACCAGACCCGAAACTCCAGCTCGGGTGCCAGCGGCTGAAACCCCCTGATAAACATCTCGGAGTAGACGGGGCCAAAACGATCCGCCAGATCGGGATCCAGCCGGTCACAATCGAGAATTCCCAATCGCATCTGTTGTTCCTTTACAGAGTTCGCCCCCGCCAATCATCGACCGGCGGGGGCAAGAGGTTAGGCCATGAGCACGTGCCAGCACGTCACTTCATGGTCGGCATGGAGAACTCGGCACCACTGCGCAGGCTCTGGGGCCAGCGCGCCGTCACCGTCTTCATCCGGGTATAAAAGCGAACCCCGTCCGGCCCGTGCATGTTGAGCGGCCCGAAGATGGAGCGCTTCCAGCCGCCAAAGCTGTGAAACGCCATCGGCACCGGAATGGGAACGTTCACCCCTACCATACCGACCTGCACCCGCGCCGTGAAGTCCCGCGCGGTGTCGCCGTCGCAGGTAAAGATGGCGGTGCCATTGCCGTACTCATGTTCATTGATGAGTCGCAGCGCCGTCTCGTAATCCGGTACCCGCACGATGGAGAGCACAGGGCCGAAGATCTCCTCGCGATAGATGCGCATCTCTGGCGTCACCTGGTCAAACAGGCAGCCACCGATGAAGTAACCCTCGTCGTGGCTCAGCGTGCGACCATCGACCCGCAGCGTGGCCCCTTCGGCCACCCCCTGATCCACATAGCCGCGCACCTTGGCCAGATGCTCCTTGCTGATGAGCGGCCCCATTTCGTTCTCCGGGCTCTGGCCCAGCCCCGGGCCGACCCGCAGTTTTTCCACCAGCGGCGTCAGCTTGGCCACCAACGCATCAGCGGTCTCGTCCCCCACCACCACGGCCACCGAAATAGCCATGCAGCGCTCACCCGCCGCCCCATAAGCAGCCCCCATCAGGGCGGAGACCGCCTGATCGAGGTCCGCATCCGACATCACCACCATGTGGTTCTTGGCGCCGCCCAGCGCCTGTACCCGTTTGCCGTGGGCCGAGGCGGTGGCATAGATGTACTGGGCGATGGGGGTGGAACCGACAAACGACACGGCACCCACTCGCGGGTCGGTCAGCAGCACATCCACCACCTCCTTGTCACCGTTCACCACGTTGAGCACGCCGTCCGGCAGACCGGCCTCCTTGAGCAGCTCGGCCATCCGCAACGAGAGGGAGGGATCCTTCTCGGAGGGTTTGAGAATAAAGGTATTGCCGCAGGCGATGGCGACCGGGAACATCCAGAGCGGCACCATGGCCGGGAAGTTGAACGGGGTAATACCGGCGCAAACCCCCACCGGCTGCATCATGGAGTAGCTGTCTACCCCACGGCCGACGTTGAGGGAGTGCTCCCCCTTGAGCAGATGGGGAATGCCGCAGGCAAACTCCACTACCTCCAGCCCGCGGGTCAGCTCACCCTGCGCATCGGAGAAGACTTTGCCGTGCTCGCGGCTGATGAGCTCGGCCAGCTCGTCCCTGTGCTGCTCCATCAACTCTTTGAAGCGGAAAAAGACCCGGGCCCGCACCAGCGGCGGGGTTTGCGACCAGTCGGCAAAGGCACGCTCGGCGATGGCGATCGCCTCCTGACACTCGGCGGCGCTGGAAAGCCCGACGCTCCCCTGCTGCTTGCCGCAGGCTGGGTTGAAGATGGCGCCCTGGCGCTCGCTACGACTCTCCTGCGGCTGGCCGTTGATGAAGTTGCTGACCCTGTATGTCATGTATCCTCCGTGATAATTGATGTGGTGATTGCGCTGAACAAGACAACGCAAGGCCCCGCCAGCGCGGGGCCATCAAATGGGTTAGGGTTGTGCCTGCAGGGCATCCTGCAGCAGGGTGAAGAGATCATCGATCTGGCTGCGCTCGATGATGAGGGGTGGCGACAGGGCGATGATGTCGCCGGTCACCCTGATCAGCGCCCCCTTCTCGAAGCAGCGGACAAACACCTCATAGGCGCGCTTGCCCGGCGCATCCGGCATGGATTCAAGTTCGATACCGGCCACCAGCCCGTAGTTGCGCACATCCTTCACATGCTTGCAGCCCTTCAGCGAATGGGCCGCCTCCTCCCAGTAGCCCGCCAGATCCGCGGCGCGGCTAAGCAGGTTCTCGTTGCGATAGATCTCGAGGGTCGCCAGACCCGCAGCAGCAGCCACCGGATGACCGGAATAGGTGTAGCCGTGGAACAGCTCGATAGCCCCCTTACCTGCCGCCATCATGTCGTCATAAATATGCTTTTGCACCAGCACAGCTCCCATGGGGATAGCGCCGTTGGTGAGCCCCTTGGCGCAGGTGATCATGTCGGGGATGACATCGAACTCCTGCGCGGCGAAGGGAGAGCCAAGGCGACCGAAACCGGTGATCACCTCGTCAAAAATCAGCAGGATGCCGTGTTTGGTGCAGATCTCCCGCAGCCGCTTGAGGTAGCCTTTGGGCGGCATCAGCACGCCGGTACTGCCGGCGATGGGTTCGACGATCACCGCCGCTATGTTGCTGGCATCGTGCAGAAAAACGATCTTCTCCAGCTCGTCGGCCAGCGCCACATCCTCCTCAGGCAACCCTTTGGTGAAGGCATTTTTGGCGATGTTGAGGGTATGGGGCAAATGATCCACCCCGGTCAGCAGGGAGCCAAACCACTTGCGATTGCCAGGAATGCCCCCCACCGAGATGCCGCCAAAGCCAACCCCGTGATAACCCCGCTCGCGACCAATCAGCCGGGTGCGGGTGCCCTGACCGCGAGCCCGCTGCCAGGCCAGTGCGATTTTGAGCGCGGTATCAACCGACTCTGAGCCGGAGTTGGTATAGAAGACATGGCCAAAGCCCTGGGGAGCGATCTCCACCAGCCGGTTGGCCAGCTCGAACGGCAACGGGTGGCCCATCTGGAAAGTGGGGGCGAAATCGAGGTGGGAAATCTGCTGGGAGACCGCCTCGGCAATCTCGCGCCGACCATGGCCCGCGTTGCAACACCAGAGTCCGGCAGTGCCATCCAGTATCTTGCGGCCATCCTCTGAGTGATAATACATCCCCTCCGCCGACTTCAGGATGCGCGGCGCCGCCTTGAACTGCTGGTTGGCGGTGAACGGCATCCAGAAGGCGGACATGTCGGAGGGAGTATTGATGTCGCTGATCGGTTTCATGGTCACCTCATCCTTAAGGTGTTTAGCAACTATTGGCCATTGCCTATTAAATTAAACACCTGAATCCATAAAAAAGGGCTCATTATCGCCCTGTCTGATGCCACCCCTAGCTAGATGACTCTACAGGGTGGTATAAGATATTTAACACAAATTTAATAATAGTAAACAGTCAAGGAGTGTCTATCGATGGATATCGGTCACCGTCTCAAGGCGGTTCGCACCAAGGCGGCCCTCTCCCAGCGCGAGCTGGCCAAACGCTCGGGCGTGACCAACGGATTCATCTCCCAGATCGAAAAGAATCAGGTGAGCCCGTCAGTTGCCTCCCTGCGCAAGGTGCTGGAAGGGATCCCCATGTCACTGGCCAGCTTCTTTACTGACGAGACCGAAATGGACTCCGAAGTGATCTTTCGCGCCGCCGATATGCCGGATCTCGGCACTCACCCCATTAGCTACCGGCTGGTGGGCCACAGCCGTGCCAACCGTGCCATCGGCATGTTGCAGGAGGTGCTGCCACCGGGCGCCGACACTGGCGACGACATGCTGAGCCACGAGGGTGAAGAGTGCGGCATCGTCATCAAGGGCGAGGTTGAAGTGACCGTGGGTGAGCAGATCTACCTGCTGACACCGGGGGACGGCTACTACTTCGACAGCCGCACTCCTCACCGTTTTCGCAATGTGGGCGAGCAGGAGTGCGTATTGATTTCGGCCAATACCCCCGCCAGTTTCTAACAGGGTGATAAGGGGCCAGCCAGCCGCCAATGTTTAATGAATTGTTACAAAATGGATTTACAAGTGGCAGGATGTTTAGCATATTGATACGCGGACAATGACTTTTGCCGGTTCAAGGAGTGAACATGAGTGACCTGACCCTGGCCCAGTGGCAACACAAGGCCGCCCATCTGACCCTGCCCTCACAAGCCTTTATCAACGGTAGCTATCGGGATGCCGTCAATGGTGCCACCTTCGACTGTATCAACCCGGCCAACGGCAAGCTGCTGACCAAGGTAGCAGCCTGCGATGCCGCCGATGCCGAGCTGGCGGTACAGGCCGCGCGTGATGCCTTCAACGACAAGCGCTGGAGCGGCCTGCCGCCGAAACAGCGCAAGCTGATCATGCAGCGCTTCGCCGAACTGATGCGTCTCAACAAGGTGGAGCTGGCACTGCTGGAGTCGCTGGACATGGGCAAACCCATCGGCGATGCCATGGGCTACGATGCCCCTGCCGCCGCCAACTGCATCGCCTGGAACGCCGAAGCGATCGACAAGATCTACGATCAAGTCGCGCCGGTCGAGGAATCCGCCCTGGCGCTGGTGACCCGGGAACCGCTCGGGGTCGTTGCCGCCATCGTGCCGTGGAACTTCCCGCTGGTGATGGCCTGCTGGAAGCTGGGGCCGGCGCTCGCTACCGGCAACTCGGTCATTCTCAAACCTTCCGAAAAGTCCCCCCTGACCGCCTTGCGTATCGCAGGTCTGGCCAAGGAGGCAGGCATTCCTGACGGCGTGTTCAACGTACTCCCGGGCTTTGGCCATACCGTGGGCGAGGCGCTGGCCATGCACATGGATGTGGATTGCATCACCTTCACCGGATCCACCAAAATCGGCAAGCACCTGGTGGAGTGTTCCGGCAAGTCCAACCTCAAGCGCGCCTTTATGGAGTGCGGCGGCAAGAGCCCCAACATCATACTGGCGGATGCGCTGGACCTGGATGCCGCGGCCAAGAGCGCCGCTGGCGCCATCTTCTACAACCAGGGCGAGGTGTGTACCGCCGCCTCTCGCCTGCTGGTGCAAAACAGCATCAAGCCGCAATTTATGGAGCGACTGCTGGCCCATGCCCGCGAGTGGATCTCGGCCAACCCGCTCGACCCTGCGACCCGCATCGGCGCCATTGTGGATCACATCCAGATGGAGCAGGTGCTGCGCTATGTCGAGATTGGCAAGCAGGAGGGAGCCAAGCTACTGCTGGGAGGCAAACGCACCAATCTTGAGAGCGGCGGCTTCTATATCGAGCCCACCATCTTCGACGAGGTGACACCAAAGATGCGGATCTTCCGCGAGGAGATTTTCGGCCCTGTGCTGGCAGTGACCGGTTTCGACACGCTCGAAGAGGCCATTGCACTGGGCAACGACACCGACTACGGGCTGGCAGCAGCGATCTGGACCGCGGATCTCAACAAGGCGGTGAAGGGTTCCCGCGCCCTGCGTGCTGGCACCGTATTCGTCAACAACTGGGATGGCGGCGACATGACCATGCCGTTTGGTGGCTTCAAGCAGTCTGGTAACGGTCGTGACAAGTCGCTGCACGCGCTGGAGAAGTACACCGAGCTGAAAAGTACCTGGATCCAGCTCGAATAAAGGTATAAATAGCCATCATCATCAGCAATGGGGGAGAAATCCCCCCTTTTGCATTTTGGTCTTCCATCAGGCGGCACAATCGATATAATCATCAAATAAGCAAACCATTAAATATAAAGACAAAAATGCTATTTTTTCTGGGAAGCGTACTTTTTCTGGTGATCGGGTTGCCCCTGCTGTTTTTCGTGCTGGGGCACGGCGAGGCCTACGTGACCTGGGGCCCCTGGATCTCCGCCATCGCCCTGATGTTGTGGCTGTTGATGGACGTCGACAAGATCCGTCGCGGCAAAGGCTGACCAGCTTCCAACCGTATTCTCAAACTTCGTTTATTCGCTTCTTTCCTCGATAAAGGATCGCTACACTGATTTTTTGCGATGTTTTCCCGCATCCAACGCATCAGTAAAGGTCATCCGCATGCCGCAACAGATCCAGCGCCAGGGCGTCATCTACGCCCTGTGCGCCTATACCCTTTGGGGCATAGCCCCCATCTATTTCAAGACCATCTCTGCCGTCCCGGCCGCTGAAATTCTGACCCACAGGATGATCTGGTCCTGCGTGCTGCTGATGGTGCTCACCCTGGCTGGCCGCCAGTGGCACAAGGTGCAGGCAGTGCTGCGTCAGCCAAAAGTGCTGCTCACCCTGGCGTTTACCTCGGTCACCGTTGGCGGCAACTGGCTGCTGTTTATCTGGGCCATCAACAACGGCCACATGCTGGATGCCAGCCTCGGCTACTACATCAACCCGCTGTTCAACGTGCTGCTGGGGATGGTGTTTCTGAGCGAGAAACTGCGCCGCCTGCAGTGGTGGGCGGTGGCGCTGGCCTTTGCCGGGGTGACGATCCAGCTTATCGCCTTTGGCTCCCTGCCCTGGATTGCACTGGTGTTGGCATCGAGCTTCGCCATCTATGGCCTGGTGCGCAAAAAACTGGCCCTCGATGCACTTACCGGTCTGCTGATCGAAACCATGATCATGCTGCCACCGGCAGCAATCTATCTGTGGGGCATTGCCGACAGCCCCACCAGCCATCTCACCCAGAACGACTGGCACCTCAACCTGCTGCTGATCGCTGCTGGCGCCGTCACCACAGCCCCTCTGCTCTGCTTCACCGCCGCCGCGACACGGCTCAAGCTCTCCACCCTGGGCTTCTTCCAGTACATAGGCCCCAGCCTGATGTTCATCCTCGCTGTCACTCTCTACGGCGAGGAGCTGGCAATGGACAAGGCTCTTACTTTCGCCTGTATCTGGAGCGCGCTGCTGATCTTCACGCTGGATGGGCTGCGCAACGGCAAGCGTCCTGCTGCAACGAGCAATATAAAGCCTTCAAAATCAAATCAGTAGCTAACAAAGTCATCAGAAGCGATATGCCATTTTCTCGCCCCCTGACCTGTTAAACCGGTAGCCTTGGACTCAATGTGGGAATAGGATCCGCACTCCCTATTCTCCATCCAGCTATAAGGAATTACAGCTATGACTCGAAAATGGTCGCTCCCCATCGTGGCAATCGCGGGGGGAGCGTTACTCTGGCTTGGCAACACCTTTGGTATGAAATGGGCCCTGATGGCCCTGATCGGATTCGGCTTTGGCTTCACCCTCTCCTTCAGCCGCTTCGGCATCGTGTTCGGTTGGCGCGAAATGCTGACCAAGCGCAACAGTTACTATGTGCGGGTTCACCTGCTCACCATCGCCATCGAAATTCTGCTGTTCACCACCTTCCTCTCCTTTAGTCACGCCCTGTTTGGCGATGCCATGGTGGGCAACGTGATGGCTATCGGCATTCCCTTCATCGTCGGTGCCTTCCTGTTCGGCATCGGCATGCAGCTGGCAGGCGTCTGTGCCACCGGCACTCTTTATTGCTGCGGCGAGGGACAACCCCGCTTCTGGCTGGTGCTGATCTGCTACGGCATCGGCACCCTTATCAGCAACCAGTTCCGCCCCGAACTGGAGGCCACCTTCTCCAGCCATGTGGTGCTGGCCAAGGATTTGACCGGCAATATCTGGAGCGGCATGCTGCTCAACCTGGCGCTGGTCGCCGCGCTATTCCTACTGTTTCGCAACAGTGAACTCAAGCGTACCGGCGAACTCAAGCCCCTCTTCAGCGGCGGCAATCTGTTCTGGCGCGATGGCCGCTTCACCGTGCTGACCGGCGGCATCATCATCGCCCTGCTCAACTCGTCCGTGGTCGCTCTGCACGGCTCGGCCTGGACCATCACCGGCGCCGTCTATGACATGGCGCTGCGTAGTGCCTCCCTGTTTGGCCTGTTCGAGGGCAACCCCAAGCTGGCCCAGCCGCTCTTTATCAACCCCATGGTCGGCATGTTCTGGCTCGGTATTCTGGGGGCCATGCTGGCGCGCTGTTTGAGCGGTGGCGGCAACTTCGCCCCGATGCGACTCGGCAACAGTCTGGCCTCCATCATTGGCGGCCTGTTGATGGGGATGGGCGCCATGTACGCCGCCTGCAACCTCGGCGGCTTCTTCGATGGCACCGCCTCTGGCAGCCTGCACGGCTGGGTCTGGATGCTGATGGCCCTCGCCGGCAGCCTGATCGGTATTCGCCTGCGCCCGCTGTTCAAGCTCTAAGCCACAGGCCGGTACTCGCCAACAAGGGAGTCAGGTCACACCAAATAAAGAGAGCCAGTCCGCTTGCGCGGGCTGGCTCTCTTTTTTCTCTCGCGCCGGGATCACACCGGCCCGTCAGCTAGCACGTCATCAGAACCACTGGCCGTGGCGCTTGATGTAGATGCTCTTGACGGTCTGGGTCAGCCCCATGTAGGCCAGCATGGTGATCACCAGCCACATGAAGTACTTGGGCCCATCCAGAGTGATGAAGCCGAAGTGCTCAGCCACCGGCGAGAAGGGCAGGTAACAGCCGATAGCAATGGCGATCGAGGTGGAGAGCAGCACCGGCAGGGTAGCGGTACTCTGCAGGAACGGGATCTTGCGGGTACGCAGCATATGTACCACCAGCGTCTGCGACACCAGCCCCTCGATAAACCAGCCGGAGTTCATGATGGCCTGACCGTTGACCAGCGGATCCATGCTGCCGTTGGCGGTGGCATAGAGGGCACCGGCACCGAACACGAACCACATCAGGCAGTAGGTGCTGATATCGAACACCGACGAGGTCGGGCCAAGCCAGAGCATGAAGCGCTTGATGTTGCTCGCCTCCCACTTGCGCGGCCGCTTGAGAAACTCGGGGTCCATCTTGTCCCACGGCAGCAGCATCTGGGAGACGTCATACACCAGGTTCTGGATCAGCATCTGCATCGCCAGCATGGGTGCCCATGGCAACCAGGCGGAGGCGACCAGCACCGAAAAGACGTTGCCGAAGTTGGAGCTGGCGGTCATGTTGAGGTACTTGAGAATGTTGCCAAAGGTCTCGCGCCCCTTGATCACCCCCTCCTCCAGCACCATCAGACTCTTCTCCAGCAGGATGATGTCGGCAGTCTCCTTGGCAATGTCGGCACCGCTATCCACCGAGATCCCCACGTCCGCATCCCGCAGCGCCGGCGCGTCATTGATGCCGTCACCGAGGAAACCGACGGTGTTGCCGTTGGCCTGCAGCGCCTTCACCACCCGCGACTTCTGCAGCGGGGTGAGCTTGGCGAAGATGGTAGTCTGCTTGACCACCTCGCACAGCGCCACGTCATCCATTCCTTCGATATCCTTGCCGAGCAGCGGTAAGCCGGGCTCCAGCCCTACGTCACGACACACCTTGCTGGTGATGATGGGATTGTCACCGGTCAGCACCTTGACCGCCACACCATAGTCGTTCAGCGCACGGATGGCCGGTGCGGCCGAATCCTTGGGCGGATCGAAGAAGGTGAGGAAGCCGCGCACCACCAGATTGACCTCATCACTGGTACGATAGCTCTGCTTGCACTCGCCTGCCGGGATCTCGCGGGTCGCCACGATCAGTACCCGATAGCCCTCGGCATTGAACTCCTCGCTCTGGCGCAGCAGGGCAAGGCGATCGGCGTCGGTCAGATCCCGCACATCCTGGCCATCGGCGATCTGGCTGGAGACGGCCAGCATCTCTTCCACCGCCCCCTTGGAGACCATCAGCTGCTGGCCACGCTCATCCTGTACGATCACCGATAGCCGGCGGCGCACGAAGTCGAATGGCAACTCATCCACCTTGCTGTAACCAGCCGGCTTGCAGCCAGCTCCCAGCACATCGGCATGCTCGATCACCGCGATGTCCATCAGGTTCTTCATGCCGCTCTGATGATAACTGTTGAGCCAGGCCAGCTGCAGGATCCGGTCGTCCCGGTTGCCACGCACGTCGTAGTGGTGCTCGAGGATGATCTTGTCCTGGGTCAGGGTACCTGTCTTGTCGGTGCAGAGCACGTCCATGGCACCGAAGTTCTGCACCGAGTTGAGCCGTTTGACCACCACCTTGCGCTTGGCCATGGCCACCGCCCCTCGCGCCAGGTTGGCGGAGACGATCATCGGCAGCATCTCGGGGGTGAGCCCTACCGCCACCGCCAGCGCGAAGGTGAGCGCCGACATCCAGTCACCACTGCTGATGCCACTCAGCATAAAGACGATGGGCACCATCACCAGCATGAAGCGGATCAGCAGCCTGGTAACGCTATTGACGCCGCGATCGAAACTGGTCTCGATGCGCTTGTGGCTCACCACGTTGCGGGCCAGCGAACCGAAGTAGGTGTCGCTGCCGGTGGCCACCACCACAGCCTTGGCTGTACCGCTCACCACATTGGTGCCCATGAAGCAGATGTTGGGCTGGTCGAGCAACCCCACGTCCCCTGTGCTGTTGCCGTCTGCCGACTTCTCGGCCACTGCGCCCAGGGTGTCGTACTTCTCCACCGGCAACGCTTCACCGGTCAGCACCGCCTGGCTGATAAAGAGATCGCGGGATTCGATCAGCTTGATGTCAGCGGGGATCATGTCCCCCGCCTGCAAGTGCACTATGTCTCCGGCCACCAGCTCGGTCATTGCCACCTCCTTGCGCTGGGGGGTGGCGCCCGGCGAGGGACGACGCTGTACGGTGGCGGTATTGCGCACCAGCGACTTGAGCGCCTCGGCCGCCTTGGCGGAACGGTACTCCTGCCAGAAGCGCAGCAGACCGCTCAAGCCCACCATGACACCGAGGATGATCACCTTGACCCAGTCCTCGTCGCCGGGCTCAGCCATCAGTACGTCCATCACGTAACTGACCAGCCCGAGCACGATCAGCACCATCACGAAGGGGTTCTTGAACGCGTGCAGCAGCTGGATCAATGGATGAGGCGGTTTGTCGTGGGTCACCTCGTTGGGGCCAAACTGGACCAGACGGTTGGCCGCCTCGGTCGCGGTCAGGCCGTCGATATTGCCGCGCACGGCAGTGAGGGTGTATTCGAGGGACTTGTCGGCCTCGTCGAGCACCCGGGAGGAGAGCTTCTCATTGGCACGGCCCGGGGCGACGAACCCCTGTTGCTTGTGCCGGCTGGCAGTATGTTGTTGCTTCATAACTTTAAATCCTGATTTTCGCTTGCAGAAGGGCCCTGTCGCGGGCCAGGCCAGGCGTCAGTACTGATATCGAAAGCTGTGAACCCGACTCGTTGCCGGCACGCTCAACTGGCGCGCACGGGGCGGCTCGTCAGACAAATGTCTGCCGTCGAGCTAACCTGCATGGTTGGGTCAGATCAGGGGTCAGAACACCGCATCCCGTCCCCGCAGGGGGGATCAGGAGTGGGGAGACGTGAACCCCGAGGGTCGAGGTTTGGGCTCTTCGGTCATACGATATCCTCCGAGTGGGGTGGAGAGAGGGCCGGACGAACCATGGACAGCGATACACACTGTCGTTGGCAGGCATGGCCGCGAGTCTGCATTATCAGCGGACCAATCCGGTGATCCCGCAACTAGAGCGGCATCACCCATAAAGAAAATCAGGATTACGACAGTTTGAAATAACTGGATGCGGGCAGGAAATAGTATCAGTGATATCTGGCGGGTAAGAACATCGGAGAAAACCACGCCTATAGAAATATTACAGCGCGACCCTTGCCACCGCCGAAATATATTAATCAATCACATCATTTATTTTAATGTGCAACCTGCCATATCGAAAACGAAATAGTTTTCAATATGAGATTATCCATCTTGTTATTTTACGCTTGATCCCTTCCCGACCACGGCACGGATGCATGGTTCCGACGCTGTGACGGCCCTGACGGGCAGTACCGGGATGCATGATGAAGCGTTCAATTGCAGAGGTCGCGAGGCGCGCATGGCTCGCATGGCTCGCATGGCTCGCATGGCTCGCAGATGAGCGGAACGATCCAGATTTACAACCGTAATCCCTGATGAAGGCGGGATAAAGAGGTTGTGAGAGTCGATGCTGACTCATATAGATGCTGCACTCTATGCTTGTGATTCGAGCAATCAGAGTGAGAGAGAAGATAAAATATTCGGCCTCAGCTCTGGTAAACCCGCATCGCGATTTGCAATCGGCTACAACTGTCGCAGTCCATAATATTTACCTGTCTATTGATAACACGCAGAGATTCTAACCAAAAGAATCTTCAGGCGCAAAGTTTAATTCTATTTTTTTATCCTGTAATTTCCTGGAAATATAATAACTATTCCTATTAGGAAAAGATTCGATAACTCATGATGTTGGCAAATCAGGTCTGCACCACCATCCGATCACGCTGACCATAGAAAACGGGAGGCCTGGCCTCCCGTTCTTCTCGAATCCCATCTCTAGCCGCAGCATCACTGCGCCGGCTGGGAAACCCCCTCCAGATGGATTTCAACCCGACGATCCGGTGCCAGACAGGCAATCAGCTCCTGTTTGGAACGGCTGGCGCAGTTGTTGCCAGTAACCGGATTGGCCTTGCCACGCCCTTCGACCCGCACCTTGTCAGCATACAAGCCTTTGGCTACCAGATAGCTGGCCACGCTCTGGGCCCGCTTCTCGGAGAGGGCCAGGTTGTAGTTGTCGGAGCCGATGCGGTCGGTATAACCGACCACGGTCGCGACGCCATCCTTCGGATTGGCCGCCACAATCTGGCTGAACAGGGCATCGAGCGCCTGGCTGGCGGCAGGTTTCAGGGTCGCCTTGTTGAACTCGAACAGCACATCGGAACTAAGGCTGAAGGTCTTGGGCTCCACCACCACAGCCGGGGCAGGCTCGGCTGCCGGAGCTGGCGCCGGCACAGCAACCTCACCACCTTGCTGACCGAAACGATAGAGCATGCCGAACGAGATCAGGCCGTTATCCAGCTCGATGCCTGAGCGATCGAGAGAGGCATCTCCCAGCGGCGTAGTGTACTGGTACTCCAGACGGGCGGCCCAGTCACGATCGATGGCGTACTCGGCACCCAGCGCCCCGACAAATGCGGCGCCATACTTTTTACCGGTCTCGCTGCTATTGGCGAAGCTGATCTCGCTATCCGTCCAGGCATAGGCACCGCCGAGCCGGCCATAAAGATCGAGCACATTCGTTGCCGGGAAGCTGATCTTCATGGTGGCCTGAATCATCTGGCTCTTGGCTTCGGTATTGAGGGTATTGGCGCCGGTGCCCGAGGTGGTGTCGTATTTGCCAAGCCAGTCATAACCCAGCTCGAACCCCAGGTTGGGGTTGAGCTGGTAACCGGCGAACAGACCCAGACCCAGATCATCCGTGTTCTCGCTGGTATTACCCAACGTCTGGGCAATCGACTCGGCATACTGGTTGTGGTCAACGCCATAGTAATTGGACCAACCGGCCTTGCCACCGACATACCAGGTATTGTCCTGAGCAGCGGCCTGCACGGCTCCGGCCGCCAGCAAACCACTGACCAATACGGCAAGCATGGATTTATTCATATTTTCGCCTCTGCAATAAGTCGTTATGGGCGCCTGAGTGCGCACTCTTCCCTGTGTGAAGCCGTCAGGCGGCCTCTCCGCTATTCAGGGTATCCCATCCGAACGCAGCCTCAAATGACCAGCATCTCAGGAGTGTGAAGCGGCCTGCATTATCGCGCCATCGTCGGCCAAAATGGTCTTTGCCAGCATTCTGGCCTGCTCCAACGCCAGTGGCTGCTGATAGCTGTGAGCCATCACGATCGCCCCCTCCAGCAACAGGCAAAGCTCGGTGGCCTGTGCCAGAGAACAGTTGAGCTGGTTTATCACCCAGCCCAATAACGCCTGCTTGTGGGCCATCACCAGCTTGCGCACCGGATGGCGTGGGTCGGCAAACTCGGCGCTGGCGTTGATAAAGTTGCAGCCATAGAAATCAGAGCGGCCAAACCACGCCGCGAAACCATCGAACAGCGCCTGGAGGCGAGCTTCACGTCCGCTCACACCGGCCAGCCGCTGGTCAAGCAAGGCGAAGAACTCCCGGTCACGAGCGAGCAGCACCTCCTCAATCAAGGCATCCTTGGTCGGGAAGTGGCGATAGAGGGTGCGCTTGGTACTCCCCGCCTCGGCCCAGATGCGATCTATGCCGGTGGCATGAAAGCCATGACGGTTGAACAGACGGTAGGCCGTCGCCACCAGTTGTTGACGCTTCTCACTCATGATTTGCCTCTTGAAGTACACCGATCTGTCTACCTAATGTGCCTAATCAGTTCTGGCAAACCAAGAGGAAAGCATGATGACAAAATGGTATGGCCCGTTATGGGCAGGTGTGGGCGCCGCACTCACCATCGGCATATTGGGATGGCTCAATCTGAGCTGGCATGTCGCGCTAGTCATGGCACCTTTCGGGGCCAGCTGTGTGTTGTTGTTTTCCCTGCCAGATAGTCCGCTGGCGCGCCCCAAAAACGTGCTGGGTGGACACCTGCTGACGGCCTGCGTCGGACTGGTCATCGGCCTGCTTCCCCTCCCTGCTGAAATGCAGATGGCTCTGGCAACCGGGCTGGCCATCGCCCTGATGCAGGGACTGAATATTCTTCACCCTCCGGCGGGCGCCAATCCCTTGCTGATCCTGATGACAGGACAAGAGCCAGCCTTCCTGTGGCAAACGGTGCTGCCCGGCACCCTGCTGCTGATGGCACTGGCCCATGGATTTCAATGGCTCAGACAGAAGTTCCCAATTGCAGCCTAAAAACAGAGGGAGGACAACAAAACAGAGGGAGGACAACGCCTCCCTCCTGCTTCATCGCGATCCCGCCATCAACTAGCCAGGAATAGCCGGTAGGCGGGGTCGTCGCTCACCTCTTTCCAGCCGTAGCCAATCTCGCGCAGGTAGTCGTGGAAGGCTGCCACGTCTTCATCCGGCAGCTCGAAGGCGCAGAGCACGCGGCCGTAGTCGGCACCGTGGTTACGGTAGTGGAACAGGCTGATGTTCCAGCGACAACCCAGTGTCTCGAGGAAGCGCATCAGGGCGCCAGGCTGCTCCGGAAACTTGAAGCTGTAGAGACGCTCACCAAGGGGCCGGGCCGGGCGGCCGCCAATCATGTAGCGCACATGATTCTTGGCCAGCTCGCTCTCGGTCATGTTGACCACTGGATAGCCGTTGCCACCGAGCTGATCGATGATCTGGCCGAGCTCTTCGTCACCGCCGGTGAGGCGCACCGAAACGAACAGCGACGCCTGTTCGGCATCGGCGTAGCGATAGTTGAACTCGGTCACCATGCGGGGGCCAAGCTGACGACAGAAGTCGAGGAAGGCCCCCTTGCGCTCGGGGATGGTCACCGCCAGCATGCCCTCGCGCTTCTCGCCGATCTCGCAGCGCTCCGACACGTAGCGCAGGCTGTGGAAGTTAACGTTGGCGCCGGAGAGAATGGCCGCCATCCGCCCCCCTTTGACCTGCTCCCGCTCGCTGTAGGCCTTGAGGCCCGCCAGCGAGAGGGCGCCCGACGGCTCGGCGATGGCGCGGCAGTCGTCGAAGATGTCTTTCAGTGCGGCGCAGATCTGGTCGTTGGAGACGGTCACCACCTCGTCCAGATACTGGTTGCACAGGCGGAAGGTCTCCTCGCCGATGCGCTTGACCGCCACCCCGTCCGCAAACAGCGAGACCCGCTCCAGATTGACCGGCTCGCCGGCCGCCAGCGCGGCCTTGAGACAGGCAGACCCTTCAGCCTCCACCCCGATCACCTTCACATCCGGCAGCAGTTGCTTGATATAGACCGCCACCCCGGCGGCCAACCCACCGCCGCCCACCGGCACAAAGACGTGAGTGAGGTGGGTATCCTGCTCCAGCAACTCCTTGCCGATGGTGCCCTGCCCGGCGATCACCTCGACGTCGTCAAACGGCGGGATCAGGGTGTAACCCTCCAGCTCGGAGAGGCGGCGGCTCTCGCCGTAGGCCTCGTCGAAACTGTTGCCAAACAGCATGACGTTGCCGCCCTGCCGGCGCACCGCGTCGATCTTGATATCCGGCGTGGTCTTGGGCATCACGATGATCGCCTTGATGCCGAGCTTGGCGGCCGACAGGGCGACCCCCTGTGCGTGGTTGCCAGCAGAGGCGGCGATAACGCCGCGCGCCTTCTGCTCCTCGGTCAGGGTGGCGATCTTGTGATAGGCGCCGCGCAGCTTGAAGGAGTGGACCGGTTGCAGATCCTCCCGCTTCAGGCTGACATGGTTGCCGAGCCGCTCGGAAAGTTTCTTCAGGGTTTGCAGGGGGGTCACCCGCGCCGCCTCATAGACGGGGGAGAGCAACACCTTGCGTAGATAATCCGCCGCAGAGACCATGGTTTATTCCCCCAACAGGGTGCGATCACGCACCGCGCCCTTGTCGGCGCTGGTGGCGAACATGGCGTAGGCGCGCAGGGCAAAGGAGACCTGACGCTGACGATCGAGCGGCTTCCAGCCACGGGCTTCCACGGCGACACGGCGGGCGGCCAGCACGCTGTCGGCCACCTCCAGCACCATGCTGCGAGCCGGGATGTTGATGCTGATGATGTCGCCATCCTCCACCAGACCTATGGTGCCGCCGGAAGCGGCCTCCGGCGATACGTGGCCGATGGAGAGGCCCGATGTGCCGCCGGAGAAGCGGCCATCGGTGATCAGGGCACACGCCTTGCCGAGTCCCATGGATTTCAGATAGGTGGTTGGGTAGAGCATCTCCTGCATACCGGGGCCCCCTTTCGGCCCTTCATAGCGGATCACCACCACCTCGCCCGCTTTCACGGTGCCGTCGAGGATGCCGTTCACCGCGCTCTCCTGACTCTCGAATACCCGGGCCGGGCCACGGAAGGTGAGGTTCTCCTCATCCACCCCGGCGGTCTTGACGATGGCGCCGTTGACCGCGAGGTTACCGGAGAGCACCGCCAGACCACCCTCTTGGCTGTAGGCGTTGTCCAGCGAGCGGATGCACCCTTCGGCTCTGTCCAGATCCAGCTCCGGCCAGCGACAATCCTGACTGAACGCCTTGGTGGTACGGATGCCGGCAGGGCCTGCGCGGTAGAAGTCCACCACCTCCTGACTCGGCTGGCGGCTGACATCATATTCATTGAGCTGTTCGACGAGGGAGCAACCCAGCACGGTACGGGTATCCCCATGCACCAGACCCGCTTTTTCCAGCTGGCCCAGAATGGCGACCACGCCACCGGCGCGGTGCACATCTTCCATATGGTACTTCTGGGTGGAGGGCGCCACCTTGCAGAGCTGCGGCACCTTGCGGGACATGCGGTCGATGTCGGCCATGGTGAAGTCGACACCGGCCTCCTGCGCCGCCGCCAGCAGGTGCAGCACGGTATTGGTGGAGCCACCCATGGCGATGTCGAGCGCCATGGCGTTCTCGAACGCCGCCTTGGTGGCGATATTGCGCGGCAGTGCCGAGGCATCGTCCTGCTCATACCAGCGCTTGGCCAAAGTCACGATGCGCTGACCCGCCAGCTTGAACAGTTGCTCGCGGTCGCTGTGGGTCGCCAGCAGCGAGCCGTTGCCCGGCTGGGAGAGGCCAAGCGCCTCGGTCAGGCAGTTCATGGAGTTGGCGGTAAACATGCCGGAGCAGGAGCCGCAGGTGGGGCAGGCACTGCGCTCCACCTGTTCGCTCTGGGCGTCCGACACCTTGGGGTCGGCACCCTGGATCATGGCGTCCACCAGATCCAGCTTGATGATCTGGTCGGAGAGCTTGGTCTTGCCCGCTTCCATCGGGCCGCCGGAGACGAAGATCACCGGAATGTTGATGCGCAGGGCCGCCATCAGCATCCCCGGGGTGATCTTGTCGCAGTTGGAAATACAGACCATGGCGTCGGCGCAGTGGGCGTTGACCATATACTCCACCGAATCGGCAATCAGCTCCCGCGATGGCAGGGAGTAGAGCATGCCACCGTGGCCCATGGCGATGCCGTCATCCACGGCGATGGTGTTGAACTCCTTGGCCACCCCGCCAGCGGCTTCAATCTCGCGCGCCACCAGTTGCCCCAAGTCCTTGAGATGCACGTGGCCCGGCACGAACTGGGTAAAGGAGTTGACCACGGCGATGATGGGCTTGCCGAAATCCTGATCGGTCATTCCGGTGGCACGCCACAGGGCGCGGGCCCCGGCCATGTTACGTCCGTGGGTGGTGGTGGCGGATCTCAACTTCGGCATGTCTCTACTCCCTGAATGCCCATATGGGCTCGATGCGTTATGCGGTGATGATACGAGTGGATCGGAATCGATCCTGGTGAAGACTCCTATGGGAAGCACTCACCGGAAGCGACTCGGGGAGGCTCCGCGCCTCCCCTCTCTCATCAGTCGTTGACGGGTGTCAGCCAACCCCACTTGTCCTCGGTCTGGCCGTTGAACAGACCGAAGAAGGCATTCTGCAGCTGCTCTGTCACCGGGCCACGGCTGCCAGCGCCCACCGTCATCCGATCGACGGAGCGCACCGGGGTCACCTCGGCGGCGGTCCCGGTCATAAAGATTTCGTCTGCGACGTACAGCGCCTCACGGGGCAGCGCCTGCTCGCGCACCTCGTAACCCAAGTCACGCGCCAGCGTCATGATGGTGTCACGGGTAATGCCGGGCAGGATGGCGGCGGTAGCAGGTGGAGTGAAGAGTACGCCGTTCTTCACCAGGAACAGGTTCTCACCCGCCCCTTCGCTCAGGTAGCCATTCACGTCCAGCGCCAGCCCCTCGGCGAAGCCGTTGCGCTTGGCCTCGCGGCTGATCAGCTGGGATGACAAATAGTTGCCGCCCGCCTTGGCGCCGGTGGGAATGGTGTTGGGCGCGAGCCGGTTCCATGAGGTGACGCACACATCCACCCCGTTTTTCAGCCCCTCTTCCCCCAGATAGGCGCCCCAGGGCAGGGCAGCCACTATCAGATCAGCCTTGGCATCCAGCGGCGGATGCAGCCCCAGCCCCACGTTGCCGACAAAGGCCAGCGGGCGCAGGTAGCCGCTCTTCAGGCCGTTCTCGCGCACCACGGTGCGGCAGGCTTCATTCACTTCGGACTCGCTGTAGGGGACGTCCATCCAGTAGATTTTGGCGGAGTCGAACAGGCGGCGAGTATGCTCCTGCAGACGGAAGATGCAGGTGCCTTTGGGGGTATCGTAGGCTCGTACCCCCTCGAACACCGAGGAGCCGTAGTGCAGGGCGTGGCTCATCACGTGCACCTGGGCATCCTGCCAGGGCACCAGTTTGCCGTTGAACCAGATGTATTGCGGGTGAGTGGCAGATTGGGAAGGCTGTGACATTGGCTTGGCTCCTTAAGCTCTGATCCGGGGTTGCTGTTCCAGTGCATCGACCCGGGAGACGTCCACCAGCTTCACCAGCTGGCTCCACAACTGCTGGATGGGACGCACCGACTCGACAGTAACCGTGATCCGCAGCTGTTGGCAATCCTGCTCCATATTCAAGGCGCAGAGATTGAAGCCGCGGTGACGCACCACCCGCAGCACCCGCTCCATCACTTCCGGTCTGGGCTGGGCGTGGATATGCAGGGTGTGTTGTGCAAATGCTGGCTGGGCAAGGGTGTGCGGGTTCATGGGCGTTGCTCCATCATCTGGTGGTTGGCGACTCCCGGCGGAACCAGGGGCCAGACGTTTTCTTCCTCTGAAATAGCCACATGCAGCAAGTAGGCACTCTCGCTTGCCAGCAGGCGATCGAGGGCGCCGGCTATCTGCTCCTTGCATGTGATGGTTTCGCCGGGGATGCCGAAGGCGGCAGCCAGGGCGACGAAATCGGGGTTGTCGGAAAGGATGGTCTCGCTGTAGCGGCCGTCGAAGAATAGCTCCTGCCACTGGCGCACCATGCCGAGGCGCTGGTTGTCCAGCAGCACCATCTTCACCTTGAGTTGGGCGCGGCGGATGGTGCCAAGCTCCTGCACGTTCATCATGAAAGAGCCGTCGCCGCTCACCAGCACCACTTCATCATTGGGGCGCGACATCTTGGCCCCGATGGCGGCCGGCAGACCGAAGCCCATGGTGCCGAGACCGGCGCTGGAGAGGTGGTTGCGCGGACTGGTGAAGCGCATGTGCTGGGCCACCCACATCTGGTGCTGACCCACGTCGCAGGCGACCACGCTGCTCTCCGGCAACCTAGCGGAGAGCTGCTTGAGCAAAGCCGGAGCGTAGATGGCATGACCGGGATGGTCGTAGCGAAAGGCATATTCGCGGGCCATGGCGGCGCAGTGCTCACGCCAGGGGGCGATGTCGAGAGTCATGGCGAAGCGCGGCAGCACCTGTTTGAGATCCGTGGTGATACCCACCTCGGCGGCGCGGCGCTTGCCGAACTCGGCAGCATCCACATCGAGATGGATCACCTTGGCTTCGGGGGCGAACTCCTCCAGCTTGCCGGTCACCCGATCATCGAAACGGGCGCCCACCACCAGCAGCAGATCGCACTGCTGCACCGCGTAGTTGGCGGCCTTGGTGCCGTGCATGCCGAGCATGCCCAGATAAACGGCGCTATCGGGGTCGAGCGCGCCAATCCCCTTGAGGGTGGTGACCGCAGGCATGCCGGTTGCGGCGGCAAAGTCACGCAACTGCTGCTCGGCATTGGCCATACCCACCCCGCCACCGACGTAAAGCACCGGACGCTCGGCGGCAGCCAGCAGGGTGCGGGCCGCGGCCAGATCCGAGGGATTGAGCACCTCCGGCTCTTCCACCGCAAACAGCGGGCTCTGGGGAGGCACTGCGGCCAGCTGCACATCCTTGGGCAGGTCGATCAGCACAGGCCCGGGGCGCCCTTCGGTGGCGATGGCGAAAGCTTCTGCCAGCACCCGCCCCAGATCAGCGGCATCGGTCACCATAAAGGAGTGCTTGGTACAGGAGAGGGACATGCCGAGCACGTCGACCTCCTGAAACGCATCGGTGCCGATGGCGGAACAGGGCACCTGACCGCTGATGGCCACCAGAGGCACCGAATCGAGCAGCGCCTCCGCCAGACCGGTCACCAGATTGGTGGCGCCGGGGCCGGAGGTGGCGATGCAGACTCCCACCTGACCGGAGGCGCGGGCATAACCCACCGCCGCCATGGCGGCACCCTGCTCGTGGCGACAGAGCTGATGGGCCAGACCACCGTCATACAGGGCATCGTAGACCGGCATGATGGCCCCGCCCGGGTAACCAAACACCTGGGTCACACCCTGTTTTTTGAGAGCCTGTACCAAAAACTGCGCGCCGTTCATGTGGAAAATCCTGTCCTTTGGTCGAAAAAAAACCCCCGGGCTGTGAGGCTCGGGGGTCGCTTGTTTCGTTCTGTCCGGTGGTGGGTCTATCCCTTGTTCCGTGCAGCTAAACGAGCCCCGAGCGGTGAGATAATAATCACCACTAGGACCACAATAATGCTGACGAAACGGGAGGCCATGTTCATAGTTACAACCGGAAATCCTGTGAAATTGGGGCGGTTTCTACCGCGAATGGCTATTAGAACTAGCACGGTGATTTTTATTGGGCAAGCCTTTTTTCTGTGACAACCCACTGATTTTGGCTATTCCCCAGCCGGAACTCTGGAATAAAAAACCAACAACAAGCAGTTAGTCAGAACATATATCAACTCAAGGACGGGATTTATGTCATTAGCTGTGGTTTATAGCCGTGCCAGCCTCGGGATCGCGGCCCCGCAAGTTACAGTGGAAGTTCACCTCTCCAACGGCCTGCCTGCCTTCAACATGGTCGGCCTGCCGGAAACCTCGGTGAAGGAGTCGCGAGACCGGGTGCGCAGCGCCCTGCTCAACGGCAATTTCGAGTTCCCGAGCAAACACATCACAGTCAATCTGGCTCCCGCCGATCTACCCAAGGAGGGGGGCCGCTTCGATCTGGCCATCGCCATCGGCATTCTCGCTGCTTCCAAGCAGATACCGGCAAAATACCTGCTCGATCATGAATTTTTGGGGGAGTTGGCCCTGACCGGCGAAATTCGCCCCGTGCTCGGGGTGCTGCCCGCCGTGCTCGCCTGCCGGGATGCGGGGCGCACTCTGCTGGTACCGCGGGAGAACGGCCCCGAAGCGTCCCTCATTCAGGATGCCGAAGTGCGCACCGCCCATCAGCTGCTGGCCGTCACAGCTTGGCTGGCAGGCCAGTACGAACTGCCGCTGCCGGATCCCCAAAGCGCGGAGAGCCTGCCCAATGTGCCGGACCTGCAGGATGTGATCGGCCAGTCACAGGCCAAGCGGGCGCTGGAGATCGCCGCCGCCGGCAGCCACAACCTGCTGTTCATCGGCCCGCCCGGCACCGGCAAGAGCATGCTGGCGAGCCGATTGCCCGGCATTCTGCCGCCGCTCAGCGAGCAGGAGGCGCAGCAGACCGCCGCCATCCACTCCATCGGCGGCCTCACTCCGCGCGCCGGTCACTGGCACCACAGACCCTATCGCACGCCCCACCACAGTGCCTCCGCAGTAGCGCTGGTGGGCGGCGGCAGCCACCCAAGGCCCGGCGAAATATCGTTGGCCCACAACGGGGTGCTGTTTCTCGACGAGCTGCCCGAATTCGAGCGCAAGGTGCTCGACTCCCTGCGCGAGCCACTGGAGACGGGGCACATCACCATCAGCCGGGCCGCCCGCCAGGTGGATTTTCCCGCCCGCTTCCAGCTGGTCGGCGCCATGAATCCCAGCCCCTGTGGCCACTATGGCGACGGCCAGACCCGCTCCAGCCCGGATCAGATCTTGCGCTACCTCGGCAAGCTCTCCGGCCCCTTTCTCGACCGCTTCGATCTGACTGTGGAAGTGCCACTACTACCCAAGGGGAGCCTGACCGGCAAGGCGGAGCGGGGGGAGTCGAGCCAGCAGATCCGCGATCGGGTACTGGTGGCACGGGAGCGCATGCTGAGTCGCAACGGCAAGCTCAACAACCTGCTGGATAGCCGTGAGATAGAGGATATTTGCCGCCTATCACCGCAAGATGCCGAATTTTTGGAGAACGCCATCCAGAAGCTGGGGCTCAGCATCCGGGCCTGGCATCGCATCCTGCGGGTGTCACGCACCATCGCCGATCTGGCCGGGCAACCCGCCATCGGCAAGGAGCATCTTATCGAGGCGCTCGGTTATCGCGCCATGGACCGGCTGCTGTCGCGACTGCGCAGCAGCTGACAGAAGGGAAAGGGTGAGTCCAACCCCGTAACGGCTCTGAATGGTCTCACGGGCAATCGGCTGATATTATGGCCACAGATCTGACCACTTGATGGCCCTTTATCGACAGCAAGACGGACCCGACTCATGCCCAACAAGCTGACAGAGCGACTGCGCGGCAGCCTCTCCACCCTGCTCTATTTTTTCAACACCCTCTTCTGGTTTGTCCCCATCTTTTCGCTGGGTCTGCTCAAGCTCCTGCTCCCCCTCAAGGGATGGCGCACCCTCTGCAACTGGCTGCTGGATGGCTGTGCCAGCTGCTGGATCGGTTTCAACAATCTGATCCAGAAAACCATCATAAAAACCCCTTTCGAGGTGGTCGGAGTGGACAAAGGGCGCCGGAATGAGTGGTATATGGTGATTGCCAACCATCAATCCTGGGTCGACATACTGGTACTGCAGCGGGTTTTTAACCAAAAAATCCCCTTCCTGAAGTTTTTCCTCAAGAAAGAGCTGATTTGGGTACCTTTTCTCGGTCTGGCATGGTGGGCGCTCGACTTCCCCTTCATGCGGCGATATTCCAGGAAATTTCTGGAAAAGCATCCCCATCTGAAGGGAAAAGACATAGAAACAACCCGTAAAGCCTGTGCCAGGTTCCGCCACATTCCGGTGAGTGTGATGAACTTCGTCGAAGGCACCCGCTTCACCAAGGGCAAACATCAGAAGCAGGGTTCGCCCTATCGTCACCTGCTCCACCCGAAAGCAGGCGGCATCGCCTTTACCCTGGCAGCCATGGGTGACCAGTTGCATCAACTGGTGGATGTCACCATCGCCTATCCGGACGGCATTCCCAGCTACTGGGACTTCATGTGTGGCCGGGTCGGGCAAATCAAGGTTCAGGTCCGCTATTTGCCGATCGACCGCAAGCTGGTGGGGGATTACTTCAATGACCCCGAGTTCCAACAAGAGTTTCAACAGTGGTTGAACGGGATCTGGCACGAAAAGGACCAGACCCTGAGCCAACTGCTGGCAACCAAGGCGCAGTAAACATTCATGCTATCCCTGCTTCCCGGCCCGCTGGTGCTGATCATCAGCGCGGGCCTGACCATCCTTTTCACCGCCTTGTGCGCCAGTCTGATCCTGCTGGTGTCGCTGGCCAAACTGTTGCTGCCGATCCCGGCCTTTAGCCGCGCCTGCAGCCGGCTCAACAACCGCTTCATGCGCCTGTGGCTGGCCTGCAATGCGCTGGTGATCCGCCTCACTACCCGCATTGACTGGCAGGTGGAGGACAACACCCGACTGCGCAAGGATGGCTGGTATCTCATCATCAGCAACCATATGAGCTGGACCGATATCGTGGTGCTCGGTCACCTGTTCAGGGATAGGTTGCCGGTGCCCAAGTTCTTTATGAAGCACGAGCTCATCTACATCCCGCTGCTGGGGCTCGCCTGCTGGGGGCTCGATATGCCCTTTATGCGCCGCTACTCACGGGAGTTTTTGCTGAAGAACCCGCACCTGCGCGGCAAGGATATCGAGACCACCCGCAACGCCTGCGAGAAGTTTCGCCACATCCCCACTACCGTCATCAACTTCGTGGAAGGGACCCGCTTCACCGAGCAGAAACGGGACGCATCACGCTCCCGCTATCGTCACCTGATGCCGCCCAAGGCGGCGGGGCTGGCCTTCACGCTGGCCGCCATGGGCGAACAGTTCGACAGCCTGATCAACGTCACCATCCGCTATCCGGACAACGCCGAGACTCCGTTCAAGGACTTCCTGATGGGGCGGGTAAAACGCATTCAGGTGCGGATTGAGGAGCTGCCGGTGAATGAACAGCTGATAGGAGATTACTTCAACGACAAGCAGTTCAAACGCGGTTTTCAGGAGTGGCTAAACCAGCGCTGGCAGGAGAAGGACGAGGTGCTGGAGGGGTGGCAGAGCGGTCAGTCACCGCTGCCGGTTGCCGCCAAATCCGGGGAGGAATCCAAAGAAAGCGCAGAAGCCAACTCGGCCAACTGATCTTCGGAAAAGACTGCAATCCCGTGGCGGCGCAGCAGAGCAGTGGTCTTGCCCTCGCCCGCCACAGAAACACCTTCGAAGCGGCCGTTATAGATACGGCCGCTGCCACATGAGGGGCTCCCCTCTTTCAGCAAGGCGAAGCGAATGCCCTGCGCCTGACAGAGCGCGAGGGTCAGCTCGGCGCCGCGATCAAACTCGGCGGTCACATCCATCCCGCTCGCCGTCACTACGCGCTCGCCCTGTCGCTCGGCAGGGGGGCGTGGGGTCGGCAAACCGCCCGCCACTTCGGGGCAAAACGCCAGCACCCGTCCTTCGGCTCCCAGCGCACTCAGCCAGTCGCTGACGATCCCCTTGCTCTGACCGTCGTAACGCACCGGCTGACCCAGCAGGCAGGCACTCACCAGCACCTTGTGCACACCGGTCTCACTCATGCTTCCGCTCCGTGCATCACCTGATCGAACATCACGCAGCAGGGGCTCTCCAGCCGGTAGAGGATGGCAGGACGCTGTTTGCCGGTGCGCTTGCGGCCGGTATCTACCAGAATGTCGGCGCGATGGATCCGCTTGCGAAATGCCGCCGTATTCATGGGTGTTTGCAGGATGATTTCGAAGGCGCGCTGCACCTCGGAGAGGGTGAACTCGGGCCCCAGCAGTTGCAGCGGCAGGGTGCTGTAGCGGCTCTTGATCCGCAGCCGCTCCAGTCCCTTGGCGATAAGCTGGACATGGTCGAAGGCGAGGCTCAGCCCCGGCAGGTTGGCGAGCGGATGCCAGCAACCGTGGATCGCCTCCACTTCCGGATCCACCAGACAGAGATAGACCAGGGTCGTGGACCAGCCGCGGGGATCCCGCTCCAGATTGCCGAGAGTGCAGACCTGCTCGCTGTAGCAGTGACCAAGCCCCCACTCCGCCAGTAGACGGCGCTGGGCGGCATCGAGATCCCGATCCCGGGTCTCGTCGATGCGCAGCGCCGGCAGTTGCCAGCAATGGGCAAAGGGGGGGCGATCGCGGGTCTCGAGCAGCAGCTCGAGCCGCTCCTCATGCAACCGCAGCACCACCATATCCAGACTCATTCTCAGCATGCCGATCGCCCTGCTCGCCTTCCATTAATGTTTGGTAGATAATATCACACGAATAGTATGTGCAGGAGCCAATCATGGGAACCGTCGCCAGCCTGGATATTGATGCGCAGAAGGGCTTTACCCCCCTCTGCCCGAACGAACTGCCCGTCGCGGGCGGTGATGATATTGTGGCTGCGCTCAACGCTCAGGCCACCCTCGCCACGCTGCGGATCGGCAGCAAGGACTCTCACCCTGCCAATGCCGACTGGGCCGTCTCTGACCCCGCTGGCATGCTGCTGCCGCTGGATCTGCCCAACGCCGACCTCACCTGGCCGGTGCACTGCGTACCGGGCAGCAAGGGCTTCGAGCTGCTCGACGGCCTGCCCGCTCCCATCGACTATGACTTCTTCGTCTGGAAGGGGGTCGAACCGGATCTCCATCCCTACGGCACCTGCTTCCACGACCTGGCCGAACGGCGCAGCACCGGACTCATCGAATTCCTGCAAGCCCGCAAGGTCGATACCGTACTGGTCGGCGGCCTCGCCACCGACTACTGTGTCAAAACCAGCGTGCTGCAACTGCGCCGCGCCGGTTTCCGGGTAATCGTCCATCTCGATGCCTGCCGTGGCATTGCACCCGCGACGGTTGCCAGCGCCCACACCCAGATGATCGAGGCTGGCGCCGAACTGGCCCAGACCCTGATCGATGTACAACGCCTGCTGGACGCCTGATATGCCCCTCATCCTCACCAGCCTGTCCGATAGCGGCGCCTGCAATTTACCTATGCAACTGGCGTTCGCCCGCCTGCGGGGAGCCTGATATGCCACCGATTCTTACCAGCCTGCTCGACACCGACGCCTACAAGCTGCATATGCAGCAGGCGGTGTTCCATCGCTATCCGGATGCCGAGGTGGTGGCCGAGTTTCACAGCCGCAATGAAGAGGATCTGCTGCCCATGATGGGGCAGATCGAGGAGCAACTGCGCCTCGCCGGATCCCTGCGACTGACCAAGCCCGAGCTCGATTTTCTGGCCGAGCGCCCCTTCTTCACCCCTGACTACCTCGACCACCTGCGCCGCAAGCCGCTAGACGCCTCCCTGCTCAAGGTGTTCGAGCAGGATGGTCGTATCAATGTGCGGGTCGAGGGCCCCTGGCAGGATGTGATCCTGTGGGAGATCCCGGTGCTCGCCATCATCAGCGAGATGCGCAACCGCTTCCGCTACCCCCAGTTCGGCGTCAGCCACGCACTGGAGCGGCTCGATCAGAAGATCGACAAGCTGGAGAAGGAGCTGAGCCGCGACGAGATGAGCGAGTTCAACCTCATCGACTTCGGCACCCGCCGCCGCTTCTCCCACGCGGTACAGGATGCGGTAGTGGGTCGCCTCAAGGAGCGGCTGCCGGCGTTTCGCGGCACCAGCAACTACATGCTGGCCCAGAAGTACAAGCTGCCCGCTGTCGGCACCCAGGCCCATGAGTGGTTCCAGGCGCACCAGCAGCTCGGCTTCCCGCTGGAGCACAGCCAGCGCGCCGCCCTCACCAGCTGGCTGGACGAGTTCACCGACCATCTCGGCATCGCCCTGACCGACTGCATTACCATGGATGCCTTCCTGCGCGACTTCGACTTCGAGCTGGCCAGCAGCTATCAGGGCTTGCGTCACGACTCCGGCGATCCCGTGGTGTGGGGCGAGAAGGCGATCAGCCACTATCAGCGCCTTGGCATCGACCCCACCGACAAGACCCTGGTCTTCTCCGACGGGCTCAACCTCGACAAGGCGGTGCAGCTGTTCCGCCACTTCCGTGGCCGCATCAACACCAGTTTCGGTATCGGCACCAAGCTCACCTGCGATCTGCCCGGTGTCAGCCCGATGAACATCGTGTTCAAGCTGATCGAGTGCAATGGCGGCCCGGTCGCCAAGATCTCCGACAGCCCGGGAAAGACCCTCTGCCGGGATGCGGAGTTTATCCGCAACCTCAAACAGGCGTTCCACGTCGGGGTCTGATCTTCGAGATCGCCAGAAGACAAAAAGCCCGCCGGTTCGCACCGGCGGGCTTTTTTATCGACTCAAGGGGTATCAGTCTTTCTTGGCCAGCAGGAACTGCACCAGCTTGTTGAACTGCTCTTGAGAGGTGATGGATTCAATCTTCACCATGTACTTTCCGTTCACCAGGAAGGCCGGTACACCGCGAATGTTGTAGCTCTCGGTGTTGCGATCGAACTGGGAGACCATGCCGGAGACGGCGAAGCTGTCGACGGCACCGTCGAACTCTTCAGCCGGTACGCCGTTGTCCACGAAGATCTTCTTCACATCGTCACGGCTCATAGGCGGCTGACGTTGGGTGTGGATCTTGGTGAAGATGGCCGGAGTCAGCTTGGCTTCGGCATTGAGCAGGCTGGCAACGGCATAGGCACGCTGCATCTCGGGGCCCATCTCGCGACCGAGGAAAGCAACCGGGTTCTTCTTGAGGGGAACACCCTCTGGCAACCCGGCCTTCAACTGTTCAACGATCGGTTCGAAGGTAGCGCAGTGCGGGCAGTAGTAGGAGAAAAACTCCATCACTTCCGGCTGGGCACTGCCAGTCTGTTTGACCACATCGTAGTTGACGCCTTCCTTGAACTCGGGGGCGGCGTGAACCATGGGGATCATCAGCATGGCAGCAAGGAAAAATAGAACTTTTTTCATGATGTTTCCTGTTAAGGGATCACTGTGAGGCACGCCCGGCGAACCGAAGCAGTGCCAAGCCTATTGTTTCGCCATGCTAACGTCAATGGTCAGGGCCGGAGATCGAGTCCCCCTTGCCGCACAAGATCCCTTCTATTTCACCAGTTTGGCATCAGACTCAACGGCGGTGCCTTCAGTGCTTCCAGCTGATCGTGCCAAAGGTGGGGCTATCTGCTGGCCGCCGGATAAGTTACCACCCCGGCATAAGGGTCAACGGCGGTGCCTTCAGCGCCTCCAGCTGATCGTGCAGTGTCGCTATCTGTTGACGCCAGTAGTGATCGGTATTGAACCAGGGGAAGTGACGGGGGAAGGCAGGATCTTCCCAGCGCCGTGCCAGCCAGGCCATGTAGTGAACGATGCGCATCGCCCGCAGCGGCTCGATCAGCGCCAGCTCCCGCGAGTCGAACTCCATAAACTCCTCGTAGCCCGCCAGCAGGGTATCGAGCTGGATCTGCTGCTCGTGGCGCTCGCCGCTGAGCATCATCCAGAGATCCTGAATCGCGGGACCGGTGCGGCAATCATCGAGGTCGACAAACATGGGGCCATCGCGCCAGAGGATGTTGCCCGGGTGGCAATCGCCATGCAGGGAGATCTGCGCCACATCCAGGGTCATGGCGTCGCTGACATGCTTGATCAGCTCGTCGAGTACCCCGAAGAATTGCTTCGCCAGCCCGCTTGGCAGCCACTCGCCAGACGCCAGCAGATGACGCGGTTCATGCAGCATGCTCTCCACATCGAGCCGCACCCGATGGTGAAACGGCTTGCTGGCGCCGACCTGATGAATGCGACCGAGGAAACGCCCCACCCACTCTAGCTGATCGAGGTTATCCACCTCGAACTGGCGACCACCGACGCTCTGCCAGATGGCAAAGGGGTAGCCCTCGTGCTCCAGCAGGGTCTCGCCCGCGAAGGCGAGCGGCGCGGCGACCGGGATCTCAGCCTCTGCAAGGCGGGTGGCAAACTCGTGCTCCTCGAGGATCTGGGCTCGGCTCCAGCGGCCGGGACGGTAGAACTTCACCACATAGCGACGACGATCCTCATCCTGAAACTGGTAGACCCGGTTTTCGTAGCTGTTGAGCTCGATAAGGCCGGAGTCGAGCCGCAGGCCACTGAGATCGAGCGCATCCATGATGAGGTCGGGATTGAGGTCGGAATAGTTGAAACGCATGTCATCCACCATAAGAAAGGGGCGCCGTTGCGCCCCATTCTATCACTACTGACCGGCATTGCCGTGCTCGCTGGTGACCGGACTGGTGTCACGCCCCGCCCGCAGCCACACGCAGTTACAACCGGCTGATAAACTTGCTGCCCTGGCGCAGATTGCCCTTGCTGTCATCGGGCGCCGCCCCCTCCCGTTTCAGCACGAACTGGATATCCAGCGCCGGCCGTTTCAGGTTGTATGGATCGACCGCCAGACTGACCGGCAGGGTGTAGATCTCGCCCGCCTTCAGGGTCACTTCACGGGGGCCGAACCACTGATACTCGGGCAAGCCCTCCACATCCAGCTGGTAGGTCTGGGACTGCAGGGTCTTGTTGAGGATCTTGAGGGTGTAGGTGTTCTCAATCAGCCCCTCGCTGTTTTCGCGGAACAACTGGTTGCGATCCCGCAGGATATCGAGCCCCATCGGCATGATGGACATGGCGTTGTAGACAAATACCCCCAGCATCACCGCCATCACCAGCCCGTAACCAATCAGCTTGGGCCGAGCCACATGGGTGGAGTCGTTGGCCAGCTTGTGCTCTGTGGTGTAGCTGATAAGCCCTTTCGGATAACCCATACGTTCCATGGTCTGGTCGCAGGCATCGACGCAGGCACCGCAGTTGATGCACTCGTACTGCAGGCCGTCGCGGATATCGATACCGGTCGGGCAAACCTGCACGCAGAGATCGCAGTCGATACAGTCACCCAATCCCATCGCCTTGGGATCCGCCTTGCGGGAGCGGGCACCACGGGTCTCGCCACGCTTGGTGTCATAGCCGACGATGAAGGTGTCCTTGTCGAACATGGCGGACTGGAAGCGGGCGTAGGGGCACATGTGGATACACATGATGGCACGCATCCAGCCTGCGTTGCCGTAGGTGATGATGGTGAAGAAGAGCACCCAGAACAGCACCCATCCGCTGGCCTGCAGGGTGAAGAGATCCGGCACCAGTTCAGTCACATCCTGGAAGTAGGCGACGAAAGTCAGGCCGGTTACCAGCGAGATCGCCAGCCAGGCCAGATGCTTGGCTCCCTTGCGAGCCAGCTTCCCGCCGCTCCAGGGCGCCTCGTCCAGCTTGCGCCGCTTGTTGGCGGGCCCTTCCAGCTTCTCTTCAAACCAGATGAACATAAAGGTCCAGACCGTCTGCGGGCAGAGATAGCCACACCAGACCCGACCGAGGAAGGTGGTAATAAAGAAGAGTCCGAAGGCGGCGATCATGAAGAGCCAGGCGAGCAGGGTCAGATCCTGCGGCCAGATGGTGGCGCCAAAGATATGGAACTGCTGGTGACCGAGGTCGAACAGCACCGCCTGTCGCCCGTCGTAACGCAGCCAAGGCAGCAGCACGAACAGCGCCACAAAGAACCAGCCCATGGCCTTGCGCATCCGCTGCCAATACCCTTTCTGGGCCCGCACATAGATGCGGTTGCCCGGGTTGAATCTGTCGTCGCTGGCTTTGAACGTATTGGGGTTGAAGGTCCCGGTTACGCCCTTGTCGGTGACGTCCTTGATATCGATTTTATCGTGGTCGGCCATTGCAAGACATCGCTCCCTTATTTGTTATGGAGCGGATTATATCTTAAACAGCATGCTAATTGTGTGGATTAGATGTATCTAATATTGGGGTTGGATCGCAATTTTCGGCAACAAAAAAGCGCATCACCCCAGGGTGATGCGCTTCCGCTAAAGATTCACTTGATTCCGCGAGCCTTGAGCAGTGCCTCTTTGAAATCGGGCACATGATCCTTGGCCAGACCGGGGATCATCGCCTGCTTGTCGGATTCCCGCATCTTGAGGTGATAGATCAGCATGTCGTCGGTCAGCTCGGACAGAGGCCCTTCAAATCCCGCTTCTTGGGCCAGTTTGGCAACAAACTGCACCAGGCTGAGATCCTGTTCCTTGATCCAGGCAGGCTGCAACAACTCCAGCAGCTCTTCGATACGATGACATTGCATAGACAACCTCTTTAATCTGTCACGTTAAATTCAGGCAACCTTACCCATCAAGGCTACTTCGATTCGATCCCGCCCATTATGCTTGGCCTGATAGAGTGCCGCATCCGCTTTTTGGATCAAATCGGCGATTTTCATACTGTTGTCCGGTATCAGTGTCGCAACACCAAAACTACATGTGACCCGACCGGAGACCAGTGACTTCTGGTGCGGGATGGCCAGCTCCTTGAGCGCCTGCCGCACATTGTCCGCCACCTGCAACGCCCCCTGCATGCCGGTGCAGGGCAGCAGCAAGGCGAACTCTTCGCCGCCGTAACGGGCCGCCAGATCGTCCTCGCGCCGCTCCACCTCGGCCAACAAGCCCGCCACCTGTTGCAGGCAGTCATCCCCCAGCTGATGGCCGTAGAGATCGTTGAACTGCTTGAAGTAATCCACATCCACCAGCACCAGCGACAACGGCGCCCGGGCGCGGTGACAGCGCCGCCAGGCCCGCTCCAGAGAGTCGTCGAGATGGGCACGGTTGGCGATGCCGGTCAGGCCATCGAGGCGGGAGGTGAGACGCAAATGCTCGGAGACCGCCTTCAGCTCGGCCACCAGCTCGGCGTTGGAGAAACGGTGGTGGAGCGAGGCGATCTGATCCCGCCGCATCCGGCGCAGCAGGGTCGGCAAAAAGACAAACAGATAGCCCGCCAGCATGCAGGAGACGATCCGCTCCTGCTCGTTACCGTTGCCCAGCTCGAACAGCATCGCCATGCCCAGCGGCAGGGCGGAACCATAGAGGGTGCGGCGGCTACCAAACAGCATGATGGCGCTGCCGGTAAGAATGAGGCTGGAGAGCATCATCATGGCGGCCCGGTAGGTATCGGGCAGCTTGTCCATGTAGAGCAGCACCCCGAGAGCCCAGATGATGGAGGTGATGGTGGCTCCGATAAAGAGCTCCCGCTCCAGCACTGGCAGCGGTGTCTGGTGCAGGCGGGCTCGGCGCCAGCGCAGGTGCCAGCCCCGACCCAGCAGCCACAGGAAAGTGCCTGCCAGCCAACCGAGCGCTTCGATGGCGGGTAGATAGTCGTGAAACAGTAGACTCCAGCCAAATGCCAACACGCCCAAACAGGGGAGACTGAACGATGCATGGGTATAGAGCTGGGCCATAATGGCCTGCTTAACCTGGCGTGTCACACTCTGGGTCAACTGAGTACTCCTGTACAAGAGCCGAGCAGTCTACCATTACCCCCTGACCCGCAACAATAAAGCGCCGCTTATTAAGAAGTTAATCAATCAATAACGATTTCTTCTGCGCTGGCAGGTGAGTTCTTGCTCACCCCTTCTCCAATTCGTCGAGGATCGGGCACTCGGGATTTTCATCCCCGTGGCAGCAGCAAACCAACCCTTCCAGGGAGGTAAGCATGGCCTGCAAACCGGCAATGCGAGCGCGCAGATCGACGATCTTCTCCTGCGCCAGCTTCTTCACTTGGGCGCTGGTTCTGTGTTCGTCCCGATAGAGCGCCAGCAGCTCCTGACACTCCTCCAGATTGAAGCCGGTCTCCCGCGCCCGCTTGACGAAACGCAGCTCCCGCAGCGCCCCCTCGGTGTAACTGCGATAGCCGTTGTCACTGCGTACCGGGGCTGTGATGAGGCCAATGCTCTCGTAATAACGGATGGTCTTGGCGGTCAGCCCAGTGGCCTTGGCAACCTTGCTGATGTTCATTTATGCCTCCTTACTGATCGGGTTGGATGCTGGCCCGTGCGCCGCCCTGGGCTGCCAGCGTTTCAATAACAGGGAATTGCTCAAAACGGTAATGCTGCTCAGGGCCATGGCCGCCCCCGCTAACTCGGGGCTGAGGTAGCCCAACGCCGCCAGCGGAATACCGATGATATTGAACACGAAGGCCCAGAACAGATTCTGCTGTATGGTGCGCCAGGTCGCCGCCGAGATGTCGATGGCATCGGCCACCAGCCGCGGGTCAGATCGCATCAGAGTGATGGAAGCAGTCTCCATCGCCACATCGGAGCCGGAGCCCATGGCGATGCCGACGTCCGCCGCCGCCAGCGCCGGGGCATCGTTCACCCCGTCCCCCACCATGGCTACCAGCCCGCGAGTTTGCGCCCGCAGCGCCTCCACTTTCTCCACCTTGCCCGCTGGCAGCACGGAGTCAAAGGCCCCGTCCAGCCCCAGCTTGGCGGCGATATGGGCCACCGGTGCCGGTGCATCGCCACTCACCAGCCAGCTGGCGATGCCGCGCTGACGCAGGGTGGCGATGGCTTCCGGACTCTCGGGGCGCAGGGTATCGGCCAGCGCCGCGATACCAGCCACCACGCCGTCGATGGCCACCCAAACCCGGGTCGCCCCATCGGCGGCTTGTTCATCCTGTTGCGGCATTTCAATCTCGAGCTGGGCCAGCAGGGAGCCATTACCGATGGCGACCCTGTGGCCCGCCACCTGACCGACAATACCGGCCCCGACCCGCACCTCCACTGCCTCCGGCTGGGGCAACGCCACTTCTGTGCCGACGGCCTCCCGCATCGCCAGTGCCAGCGGGTGTTCGCTCGCCTGCTGCAGGGCGGCGGCCAGATGCAACTGCTCGTCATTGCCGCTCCAGCTGGCCAGCACCGGCTTGCCCTGAGTCAGGGTGCCGGTCTTGTCGAAGATCAGCGCCTTGATGGCGTGGGCCTTCTGCAGGGTATCCACATCCTTGATCAGAATGCCGTGGCGCGCCGCGACTCCGGTACCGGTGACGATGGCCGCCGGGGTCGCCAGCCCCAGCGCACAGGGGCAGGCGATCACCAGCACCGCCACAGCCGCCAGCAAGGCCTGACCGAAGTCGTTGCTGATGGCGTACCACACCAGCAGGGTGAACAGGGCGATGGCCATCACCACCGGCACGAACACGGCGGAGACCTTGTCCACAAGCTGCTGCAGCGGCGCCTTGCCCATCTGGGCGCTCTCCACCAGCGCGATGATCTTGCTGAGGCTGGAATCCTCCCCCACGGTAGTGGCTTCGATCTCCAGCACGCCGGAGCGGTTGATGGCGCCGCCCAGCACCTTGTCGCCCGCACTGCGCGGCACCGGCAGACTCTCCCCGGTGAGGATCGACTCGTCCAGCTCGCTGGCGCCGCTCAAGATTTTGCCGTCCACCGGCACCCGCTCACCTACCAGCACCCGCAGCCGATCGCCACGCAGCACCTCGTCGATGGCGACGCTCTGCCAGCTCTCGCCACGCCAGACGGTGGCGGTTTCCGGCCGCAGCGCCATCAGTTCGCGAATGGCGGACTGGGTGCTGCGTCTGGCCCGAGCTTCCAGCAGTTTCCCCAACGAAATCAGGGTAATGATGATGGCGCTCGCCTCGAAATAGAGCTTGCCGCTGGCAGCCATCCCCAGCGTCAACAACAGATAGAGACTGTAGAAGTAGGCGGCGCTGGTGCCGGTAGCCACCAGCACATCCATATTGGCTGCGCGGTTCTTGATGGCGAGCCAGGCACCGCGATAGAAGCGGGCGCCGATCCAGAACTGCACCGGGGTGGCGAGCACCAGCTCCAGCCAGGCGGGCAGATGCCAAGGGAACAGTCCGGCCATGGCCAGCATCCCCACCAGCAGCGGCAAGGTCAGCAAAGCCGAGACGATGACCCGGGTCTGCGCCTGACGGGCAGTGGCGGCTTCCTGCGCTTCCCGCTCCAGCAACTGTTGGCGGCGGCCGCTGGCCGAGCCTTGTGCCAGCTGGGCGCCAAAGCCGAGCGCCTCGATCTGCTCGCGCAAAGCGGCGGGCGTCTGCATCCCGGGGACCAGTACGATCCGGGCCTGCTCGATAGAGAAGTTGACCTCGGCCGAGATAACGCCGGGCAGCGCGGCCAGCATCTTGTTCAGCCGAGCCGAGCAACCGGCACAGGTCATGCCGGTGATTTGAAACTGGATGGTCTCGCTGCCGTAGTCGTAACCCTGACTCTTGATGCTGTCGAGCACCGCAGGCAGGCGATCGGGGCTGGCCAGCTCGATGGCAGCCTGCTCCAGCGCGAAGTTGACGGTGGCCGATACCCCGTCGAGTTTGTTGAGACTGGCTGCGATGCGGCCTGCGCAGTTGGCGCAGCTCATGCCGCTGAGCGGCAATTGCAGATGAATGGGTGATTGAAGATGAGTGGTCATGTTGTTCCTCCCCGGAACCCGTCGGCACCACAAAACGCCGACTGGCAAACCCTAACCTTTACCGCAAGGGTAAACTCAAGCCACATGATCCACTTTTTGCAGATGAAAAAAACGGCGCCCGTTTGCTGCCAGAGAGCCAACGGGCGCCGCCTTCAACTATTGTGCGGTGTGAACTGCGACTCAGATACCGTACTGGGCGCGGTAAGCCTTCATGGCAGCCAGTTGCGCCGCCAGATCCGGCTGCTCGGCCTGCTTCTCTTCCAGATAGGCAATCAGGTCGCTCATCTGAATGATGGCGATGATGTGGGCGCCGTAGTCACGCTCCACCTCCTGAATGGCGGAGAGCTCGCCCTTGCCCTTCTCCTGACGGTCCAGCGCGATCAGCACGCCCGCCAGCGAGGCGCCGTTGGCCTGGATCAGATCCATGGATTCACGGATGGCGGTGCCGGCGGTGATAACGTCGTCCACCAGCATGATGCGCCCCTTGAGCGGGCTGCCCACCAGATTGCCACCCTCGCCGTGATCCTTGGCCTCCTTGCGGTTGAAGCACCAGGGCACATCCACATCGTGTTGCTCCACCAGCTGCACGGCGGTGGCGGAAGCGATGGGGATCCCCTTGTAGGCCGGGCCAAACAGCACATCGAACTCGATGCCGGCATCCATCAGGGCGGCGGCATAGAAGCGGCCGAGACGGGCCAGATCGCGGCCGCTGTTGAACAGACCGGCGTTGAAGAAGTAGGGGCTTTTACGACCGGATTTCAGGGTAAATTCACCGAATTTGAGAACCTGTTTCTCCAGGGCGAACTCGATAAATTGACGCTGGTAGGCTTTCATTCTGGCTCCTTGCTTGGCTTGTCGTTGTCTTGTGTGGGGGTATAAAAAAACGCGGTCAATGCCGCGTTTTTAAAATTATGAAAGTGACTGCTTCTGCAACGCAATGATGTCGGCGATGCCGCCCTTGGCGAGCGCCAGCATCTCCAGCAGCTCCTCATGGGTGAAGGGCTCGGCCTCCGCGGTGCCCTGCACCTCGATGATGCGACCATCTTCGGTCATCACCACGTTCATGTCGGTCTCGGCGGCGGAGTCTTCGATGTACTCCAGATCGCAGATGGCTTCGCCCTGATACATGCCGACGGAGACGGCGGCGATCATCTGCTTGAGCGGGCTCTGCTTGATCATGCCCTTCTCGACCATCCAGTTCAGCGCATCCACCAGCGCCACGCAGGCACCGGTAATGGAAGCGGTGCGGGTGCCGCCATCGGCTTGCAGCACATCACAGTCAACTGTGATGGAGTGTTCGCCCAGCGCGGTCAGGTCTACCGCCGCGCGCAGGGAGCGGGCGATCAGACGGGAGATCTCCAGAGTACGGCCACTCTGCTTGCCGGAGGCCGCTTCGCGGTTCATCCGGGAGTGGGTGGAGCGCGGCAGCATGCCGTATTCGGCTGTCACCCAGCCCTGGTTCTTCCCTTTCAGGAAGCGAGGCACGCTGGTGTCGACGCTGGCGGTGCAGAGCACGCGAGTGTTACCGAACTCCACCAGCACTGAGCCTTCTGCATGTTTGGTGAAATTGCGGGTAATGGTAACCGGGCGAAGTTGCGCGGCACTGCGATCGCTTGGACGTGACATGGAACGGACCTCTGGGCTGGCTCAAATTGGCGGGGGATTATAAGTGATCCCGCCCCAAATATCAGCCGCTAAAACCACGGCATCGGCTGACGAGCAGGGCCGGGCTGAGTATACTGGCCGCACACTTCATCAAGCCCGGAACAATCAATGATTCACAGCATGACCGCCTACGCCCGCAAGGAACTCAAGGGCGACTGGGGCACAGCCGTTTGGGAAATCCGTTCGGTCAACCAGCGTTATCTGGAGACCTACATTCGCCTGCCGGAGCAACTGCGCAGCCTGGAGCCGGTTCTGCGTGAGCGTTTCCGCGCCAAACTGCAGCGCGGCAAGGTGGAGTGCAACCTGCGCTTCGAGGCCGCTCAGGCCGCAGCCAGCCAGCTCCATATCAATGAAGAGCTGGCCAAGCTCATCATCGACAGCGCCAGCTGGGTAATGAAAGAGGCGGGTCAGGGCCAGCTCAATCCGGTCGACGTACTGCGTTGGCCGGGCGTCATGGCTGCCGCCGAGCAGGACATGGACGCGGTCGCCACCGAGCTGCTCGGCGGTTTTGACCAGACCATGGAAGATTTTCTCGCCTCCCGCGCCAGCGAAGGGGCCAACCTCAAGGCGCTGATCGAACAGCGTCTGGCCGGTATTCAGGTGGAAGTGAAGAAGGTGCGCGTCCACCTGCCGCAGATCATCGAGTGGCAGCGCCAGAAGCTCACCGACCGTCTGGCCGAAGCCAAGGTGGAGCTGGATCCGGCCCGCATCGAGCAGGAGATCGTGCTGCTGGCCCAGAAGATCGACGTAGCCGAAGAGCTGGATCGTCTGGAGATGCACATCAGCGAGACCAACAAGATCATGAAGAAGGGTGGCGCCTGCGGCCGTCGTCTCGACTTTATGATGCAGGAGTTCAACCGCGAGTCGAACACGCTTGGTTCAAAGTCGATCAACGCCGAAGTGACCCAGTCCGCCGTCGAGCTGAAAGTCCTCATCGAGCAGATGCGCGAGCAGATCCAGAATATTGAATAGTTTTACCTTACTTTCCAATTCTTTCCGCTTATCGTCAAAGCCCTGTTTTTACAGGGCTTTTTCTTTTCACCCTGTCCTACCTCGTTTCATCTTGTTTCATCCATGCGGTGAGTTAACTGGTGAGTAATGGATCTGTATACTCACTTCAAATGGTGAGTAATAGGAGGATCTATGGCCATGACAGCAAAGCAAGTCGCCGCACTTGCAAAGGCCGGGGAGCCAATACGGAAGTCAGACGGTAAAGGGCTGTACTTCGTCGTCCCGGACTCGGGAAGCCCGTACTGGGCGCTAAGGTACAGCGTGGATGGCAAACGCAAGCAGATGACACTGGGCCAGTATGCCGACATGTCACTGGCAGATGCTCGGACAGAAGCGGAAGTCTTCAAGCGCGAACTCCGCCAGGGAGTCGACCCGCTGATTGCCAAACAACGCCAGAAATGGATCGGGATCAGCAGCGTCGATGACTTGTTCCAGGATTGGTACACGAATGACCTGCTCCCCAGACTGAAGCACCCCAATATTCCGGCCAGGATTTTCAACAAAGACATCAAACCCGTCATCGGTGAGCTCAAGATTCATGATGTAACGGCACTTGATGTTCGAGAAGTCATCCATCGAGTCAGAGACAGCGGGCGTCCAACCGTTGCGAACGACACCCTGGGTTACATGAAGCAGCTCTTCAACCACGCAGTAAAGCTTGAGCTGACCGCAAACAATCCTGCATCACCTTTCACCATCAACGATGCCGGGGGACTCGAAGAATCCCGAGCCAGAGCGCTAAAGCTGGACGAAGTAGAACAGGTATTCAAAGTTTTCAGGAAGCATCTGAACAGCTTTGGCAGAGACAACTACCTGTCATGCTGCCTGTTCCTGGTGCTCGGGAACCGGAAAAGCGAGTTGTGCGAGGCCCCCTGGTCAGAATTTGATCTGGGGCAGTATGTTTGGCACATACCTCAGGAGCGGGTAAAGACCGGAATCCCAATCTCTATACCTCTACCAGGCCAAGCCATGGCGTGGCTGAATGAGCTCAAAGTAAGATCACTGGGTTCTGAGTACGTTTTCCCAGCCAGGCGCCGCAGCAAACTGCCCCATATGGGGCCTGACACCCTGAATCGTGCGATCTCCAAGCTGTTTGGACGAGAAGCAGGACGGAAGATCCAGCCACCCAACGTAATGGGCGACATCAAGCACTTCACCGTCCATGATCTCAGGCGAACCTTCAGAAGCCTAGCCTCCTCAGTTGGGACGCCGCGTCACATTGCGCGTCTCTGCACCAACCATCGGCAGGGAGGAGTAGATGGTATCTATGATAGGCATGAGTACTTCGAGGAGCGGAAAGCGGCTCACCAGAAGGTAGCCGATCTGGTCTCGCCATACCTATAGGCGGCTTGTCCGTGCAACCATCCCATATACCAACCATTGGAGTAACCATCCGGGACACTCCAGTCGGAATCAAGCTAGTTGACGCACAATGATGTTGTGCATATCATGAAGTAAAGAGAATCGCACGATATGGCTGTCGAGTTTAGAGACACGTGGCTGGAAGCGTTTTACGAGGATGACCAAAGCCACAGGAGGATACCTAGTATCATCGAAGGTGCATTGTTCAGGAAGCTGGAGATCTTGGACGCAGCGACCCAGGAGTCAGACTTGAGAATCCCTCCGGGTAACCGCTTCGAGCACCTTGAAGGGAATATGGCCGGGTGGTGTTCCATCCGGGTAAACAAGCAATACCGGCTGATCTTCAGATGGATCGATGGCGTTGCCCAAGATACTTATCTGGATCCTCATGTTTACAGGGGCTAGTGGAGGATAAGGTTATGAGAAACACAAAACGTCGCCCAGTTACGGTCGGTCAGATGCTGGTAACCGAGTTCCTGGAGCCTATGAACATCGAGATCAACGAACTGGCTGAAGCCATGGGTGTGCACAGAAACACCCTGAGTCGGATCGTTCACGACAAGGGGGCATTGACCGCACCCATGTCAATCAAACTGGCAGCGGCCTTGGGTAACACGCCGGAGTTCTGGCTCAATATTCAGCACTCAGTAGAGTTGTGGGATGTTCGGCATAGAGCCTTTGAGCAGGAAGCAAAGAATGTTAAACGAGTAACGCCTCACTTGGAGAACAGGGAAGCAGTTATTTAGCAGATAAGACCATAACGCTATGATCATACGGTCTAAGGTGGTCGCAACATAGAAGGATTATTACAACAAATGCCTTGGACTTCGGAGCATGTTAACTGGCTCATTGATACAGGTGAACGACTGAAAACTGCCAATGGCAAGGAGGTAGAAGTTTGGGCGTTCCGTCATGAGAAAGACGAGGCTGTACTCTCCGCTTGGGCAAAACACTTTCGCAACCACTACTGCTTGGACACCGATATAGATTTCCTCAGAGGTCAACAATCTCGTAAAGACTATCTCAATACACTTAAATTCCCTTGTAGCTCTACAAAGCTTGGCCCTGGAATCCGAGCAGGTGATTTTGGTGAAATTCTCGTTGCCGACTATCTTCAATGGCGTCTCGGCTTCTGGGTTCCCAGAGTACGGTGGTCGTCGAAGGTTGTCCGAGATGAGTCACCCAAGGGCAGCGACGTTATTGGTTTTCGCTTCCGCAATCAGGATTACTCGACGTCTCCAGAAGACCTTCTGATTGTATTCGAAGCCAAGACTCAGTTCTCAGGATCTGGGAAAAACAGGTTACAAGATGCTATTAATGATTCAGCAAAAGATCACCTTAGAATAGGTGAATCGCTCCACTTCATTAAGCAAAAGCTATTCGAGAAAGGAAGCAGAGAGCAAGCTCAGCTAATTGATCGATTTCAAAATCCAGTTGACATTCCATATAAAGAGTCCTTTGGTGCTGCGGCAATCATCTCAGATGAACACTTTGATGCGAATGTCATAGGGTCTTCGAATTGCGAGACAATCCCGAAGTCTCCAAAATCAAAGGAACATATCTCTCATCCAAACGGTGAAAATCTGGTCCTCTTGGTTATAAAGGGACCCGACATGATGGCTTTGGTCCACGAGCTCTACAGGAGGGCTGCGGATGAAGCCTGAACAGAAATCCCAACTACTGCTTGGCGTCACACGGTCAAAGGCCAAGATGATCGAGTATAATGTTCCGGAAGAACATCACATCAAAATCATACAAGATCCAGCCAAGCTTTTCCCTATTTCGATCGGGCTACTGGGTGACCTTGCCGCCACAATGAACAGAGACAATCCGGACCCTGAGTTACTCTCGGAACTGAGGAGAAGCCTACTCTTCTCTGCCCATTTTTTTGATTCGTATGTCCAGTCAAAGTTGAATGAAAGTCTAGATCCGTATCTCTTACTAGTTGGAGCTTCGTCGTACTATCTTTGTGATTTACCTGGAAGCGCCTCGGTACTAGCCCGGAAAGTAGATGCTGATTTCCCAGATCTAGATGCCTACGGCCTGGAAAATCTAATTTTTTGGATGTTGCGAGGAGATATATCTACATATTTTGGTGGTGCAGAGGGAAAACTCGGAAATTATATTGATGCCGTTTTCGAGGCGCTAGTCCAGTTTGTACAAAATGGCACTGGTGAAAAAGAAGTCCTCGACCAGCTTAGAAAGCTAAGGGGTGCTGTTTATGAATTAGGTTCTCCTAGGCAGCTTCTTCTCGGTGATATTGCTACCGCCCTAATCAGAAAAAAAATTCAGAACTCCTGTTGGATTGCTCTCCCTTTCTATTCAGGGCTTTCAAGAGATAAATGGCAACCCTCTATTCAGAAGAAGTCTTTCATCAAAGAGTTGTGGCCAGCACAACACCTTTTGGGAAGAGCAGATGTTCTCAAAGGTAAATCTGCTATCGTTCAAATGCCTACCAGTGCGGGAAAAACAAAAGCAACCGAGCTTATTCTTCGTAGCGCGTTTCTGGCAGATCGCGTGGCACTGGCCATTATCATCGCTCCGTTTCGGGCACTATGCCATGAGATAAAAAACAGTCTCATTGAGGCGTTCCACAACGAACCCACTAAGGTGGATGAATTATCCGATGCCCTACAGACCGACTTCGAGATTGCCGAGCTCTTGGGGCACCAACAGATCCTTGTTGTTACTCCCGAGAAGCTGCTTTACGTCCTTAGGCATGCTCCAGAGCTGGCTGATCACATTGGGCTATTAGTTTTTGACGAAGGCCACCAGTTTGACAGCGGCACCAGAGGCATAACATACGAACTACTCCTGACATCGTTGCGCTCAATGATCCCTGAAAGAACTCAGAAGGTGTTAATCTCGGCTGTTATCAGCAACGCCAAGTCTGTCGGAGAGTGGCTGAACGGGGAACCCAATGTTGTTGAAGGCACGACTCTGATTCCGACCTTCAGGTCAGTCGGGTTCGCGAGCTGGCTTGATCAATTGGGAAGGATCGAATACGTCGACAGCCGTGATGCCGAACAAGGCGAGTTTTTCGTTCCGAGGGTAATCGAAAGATTCACTCTTGGACGGAAACCAAGGGAAACAACTGAACGTTTTTTTCCAGAACAAGCGATGAAACCTAATGGCAAGCCAAATCCTGATTTTGGGAAAACAGTAGCACTTTACCTAGGGTTGAAATTGGCCCCGAATGGCAGTATCGCTATCTTTTGTGGGAGAAAATCAACAGCAGCAAGCATCTGCGATAAAATCGTCGATATTATCGAACGAGGCGCCCCCTTGGCCTTGCCGTCAGATTTCTCTGACACCCAGGAAGTTGAGCGGTTGAGACATCTGCATGTCGAAAATCTCGGCGCTGACGCCCCGGCGTCACAAAGCGCGGCTCACGGCATTTTCTCCCATCATGGCAATACGCCGCACGGTATCCGTCTGGCGGTGGAGCATGCCATGCGCAACGACCTTGTGCGATTCGTTGTTTGCACATCCACATTGGCACAGGGCGTAAATCTTCCGATTCGATATCTCATCGTGACCAGTGTTTACCAAGGTATGGAGCGCATCAAAGTTCGCGATTTCCACAACCTCATTGGCCGAGCGGGTCGCGCCGGGATGCATACTGAAGGCAGTATTCTGTTTGCAGATCCGGTAATCTATGATAAGCGAAAGGTCCGTAGGGACAAATGGCGCTGGGAGCAAGTGAAAGAACTCCTTGAGCCTTCTAATTCAGAGCCATGTATTAGTAACCTCTTATCGATCTTCGACGCCATCAAGAGTGATGACGAGAAATTCATCATCACAATGGAGGCTCTGGATTTTGCCAAGGCCTATATCAACGATCCCGATGAAGTTACCCAGTATGCTGCTAGGATAGCCGCACAACATGGGAACAAAGGATTCTCACGAGATGGTGTCGAGCGGCAGGTCGCTTGGAGAATCAGCCTCATCTGTGCCATCGAGAGCTTCCTGTTATCCCATTGGGATGAATCCGAGGATGGTCTTTCGGAAGCTGATGTGACCCGTCTGGCCGAAGGGACTCTGGCTTTCTTCCTGGCCGATGCTCAGAAAAAGGAGCATATCCGCGAGTTGTTTCAGCTTCTCGCTGGGAACATATCGGTAAATATCACAGATCCGGCTCGCCGCAAAATCTACGGCAGGACGCTTTACGGAATTCGGGATGCCCAAGCCATTGAGGGATGGGTTCAAGCCAACGTTGACAGCCTGCTTTCGATTGATGATGAAACAGAAGCGCTCGATCTTGTCTGGCCATTGCTTACCCAGCATATCAACGGGGGAGTGTTCACAAAGTTCGATAAACCGGAGGTTCTTAAAGAAATCGCGCATGGATGGATCAGTGGAAGGCCCTTTAACGATCTCCTCAAAATCATTCGTGAGCGAAAATGTAAGATGATTTGGGGCACCCGACGGCGAGAGTTCAAGGTCGACCATGTTGTCGATGTTTGCGAAGGTACGCTTGCCTACGAAGGAGCCCTCTTAGTAGGCGCATTATGTGAATTCGTGGGGGCATCAGACCAAAAAGAGGCTGGAGAGCTTATAAGTAAGCTACAACTTTTCCAAAAGCGTCTCAAATATGGATTGCCTACAGAAACTGCCATCTCCCTTTATGAACTCGGATTTTCTGATCGTGTGGTTTCCCAAGGCATTGCAAAAGAAATGGGTCTTATTGAAACACAAAAGGATGATTTGATTAATACCTTTAAACAAAAGCGAGACGCGGCTTCTGCTACGATAGAAAAATATCCAAGTTATTTCCATGAGAGGATGAATGAGTTTATTTTCTGATAAACAACGCCCCTCTGAAATCAACTGGACGAGCTAACCTCGTCCTTCTTTCCTGAATGATCAGACCATTGTCAGAGGTGTGCTCTGATTTCCTTTGATGAGATGACTCTTCCACAAGCCCTCAAACTGAGTATTTGGGCTACGTATAGCCATTTCTAGCTAGGCCCGGTTAAACATCTAAACAGCATCCAAAAGTCGCTTTTGGATACTTTACTTTAAAGATTGAACTGAGAGCTACTGTGCCACTATCGAAAACCAATCAAAAAGCGACTTCTTTATTTGTGGATGCTTCTTCTCAGAGCTTAGAAGATACTGAAAAGCCACCGAAAAGCGACTTTACGATGGGCTTGACGCCTCTATCAGCTTGATTAATATATAAGTTGTAAACGGTAGCTGGCCCAAAACAGCATTTTTCCAAATCCAAGGCGTTTGCCTTCACTTCGTTAACCCTCAGGGGGACTGTCCCCTAGGGGCACTCCTCCGTCTAAAACCTATCTCCCCGGAGGAAAAAGAGATGTTTATCATCACTGTGCTTGCTGCGTTCTGCTGCTGCCTGCGTTTGTGCATTCCGCAAGCGACCAGGCTTCCATATCGCGATCTGGCTGACAGCTATGTCGCGTTCCTGGCGCTCAATTCCGAGCGGCCAAACATAAGAGGGCCTCCCTCATCCGTCAGAACGAGTGCTGGATTTCCGGCTTACTCGATGCTCCACCCCGTCTCTGTCGCCGTAGGCGTAAACAGAGACGGGGGTATAACCCCCGACGGAAGCCTTGTGCCTCAACGGCTCAAGGCTTTCGCCCCGCGCACGAATGTGCGCGAACAATACCGCCTTCGGCGGTTGGCGCGCTTCGCGCTTCCTTTCCAGAGAATGACACGACAGTACCAGCCGGATCTGCTGGCAGTTTGTTCCGTCGGAACAGACCAGCCAGTGGAATGAGTAGTTCGCTCCATAGCAGTACCGCTCGTATGAAACGACCGTGGGCATCGGTTTATCTGCCCTGTGCCTGGGCGAGATCCCCAGCGTTGGCCTTAGCATGCAGAGCTAATTAAAAACTGCGTTTCACTTACCACCGAGTACGGACGGGCCAGCAACACGTTGATTAACAAGATCATAAGGAGCACACGATGCGCTCAGAGCGGACTAATCCGGATTCCCGGAATTTTGGTCTCCGAAGTCGCGATATGGGCAAGGCAGGCCTGAATGCACTGAAGGAAGGTATGAAGAGTTTCCAGTCCATAGCCACGATCCACGACCGATGGAGCGTGTTTAGCGACTGGATTAAGTCCGAACAGGGCATTAAGGACATGCGTGATATAGAAAAGGCTCATTTGATCGCTTATGCGGCGCACCTTAATGATCGCTACGAGCGGGGAGAAATCGCGCCATCCACGGCGCAGAACTACCTGAGCGCAGTGAATCGGGTGTTGGAGATTGCGCGAGGCGACCGGCAGGTACGTGTAGACCCCGTCTCCGAGGGTGGACTTCCAAAGCGCTCAGGCATCGCCACTGGCGACCGGAGTGTTTCGGAGGTGGCCCATTATGCCGCAATGGGGGCGGCCTCCGAGCGCCTTGGGGCTTTGCTGGAACTACAGCGTAATTTTGGTCTGCGGTTCGAGGAGTCGGCCAAGCTGGATGCTGCCAGGGCACTAAGAGAGGCCGAGAAAACCGGCTCCGTGAGCATAAAGGATGGCACCAAGGGGGGCCGGGCGCGCACTGTTCCGATCACCAGTGAGGCTCAAATTACGGCGCTCCAGCGGGCCGCCGCCATACAGGATGGCCGCAGCATGATTCCTACTGAGCAGAATTATCGCGAGTTCCGGCAAGAAGCCTACCGGGAGATTGGCCGCCATCCGGTGAACTTCCATGGTGAGCGGCACCACTACGCTCAAACCCGCTACCGGGACCTGCTGGGCGCGGAATGCCCGGTAAAAGCAGGAATAAAGCATGGCCGCGCCCATCATGAATACCTTGCCAAGGAACTTGGAGTATCTGTCGCCCACGCCAGGATGCTGGACCAGGAGATCCGGTCGGAGGTTGCGCGAGAGCTGGGCCACGGTCGTATCGACGTAACAAACTCCTATTTGGGGTAAGCAACATCAGGAGGAACCAATGGAAAAATGGGTTAGAGAAAGATCACATGTCTATGTCCGCCACGGCGGAAAGACCGCAAGGCGGGCGATGGTGAAACGCCTGATAGCGATTCTAGAGGACATTGCGGCCAATGAGAAAGGTGTTAAATCCCCATCCCAGGTAGGAAGAGCCCATATCCACAGATACTACGTCAGGCACCAGAGGCTGAGTGCGACTACATTGCGTGATCACTTCTATGCGTTCCGACTCCTGTGGGAATTGCTTGGTCGCGCTGGCGATCCTCCAAATCCTCCAAAGAAGGCTCACCTCATTGATAATCAAGCAGATACCGCGTTCTTGGATCGCTAAGCGCCCTGATTTAAATTGATTTTTAGAGAAAAGCCTATAGACTTGATGGTGTATCTTGCATTTTTTGATATGCAAGATTAGTATGTGCCGCCTAAACAACACGGGTCGTTATCATGCTTAGCGTAAATACTATGGTCGAAAGACTTGTAGCATATAGATTGCTGAAAAACGTAAATCAAGACGAGCTAGCCACCGCAATGGGGTTCAATGCTCGTCAAACTCTCTCTGCAATTGAAAAATATGAAAGAGCTTTAAAACCAGAAGAATTGCTAAAAGCATTAGATTACTTAAAGGTCAACTTTGAGGATTTTGTCGATCCCTACTCGTTAGTTGGTGAGGCTGTATATTCTTGGCGTCAGACTGACTCATCTCAGGACACTTTAGATTCTTTTGAAGCTGACACTAGCCGAATAATTGCCTTATATCGAGATCTACACAAACAGTTTTCATCAAAGAAACCAAGTGTTTTGCTGCCTAAAATATCGATAAAAAAGACCAGTAGCTTTGATGAAGCAGAGCAAATTGGGCAATCATTAGCTGATGAACTTGAACTTGGTGACTATCCAGCAGAGAGATTGGAAGAACAATTGTTCGATAAATTTAATATAGCTACTCTTTATCTGGATATGCCAAGTTCTGTTTCAGGAGCTGCTACAAAGTTGAATGATATGTTTGTCATTTTAGCAAATAGAAATGAAGTTATTGGTCGTATAAATTTTGATATTGCTCATGAGACTTTTCATTGCTTAACATGGGATGCGATCCCTCCAGCTTATATTGAAAAGGCATATTCTTCAGCAAATAGGCCTCATGAAGAAAAGCTGGCGGATGCATTTGCAAGCGCATTGTTAATGCCTAAAAAAAATATAGAGAAACATTTTCCTAATTCGTCTGAGTTTATCACTGAAGATTCTATAAATGTATTAGCCACAAAATTTGGAGTTTCATCTCAAGCGATGAAGTGGCGCCTAAAAAGTTTAAGGAAAATGACGCAAAGACAAGTGCAATCTTTGGATGAGCGTCTGTTAATTAATAATGGAAATCTAGTAAACTCAAACAAACCAAAACGTTATAACGCTCAATTTGTTGATTATTTATATAAAGCAATTGATACCGGATATTTATCGGTGCGTAAAATATCATCAACCTTAAAGATATCTTTTGACGAGTTAAGTTTGCTCTTTAAAGACTATGGGAAAGACTCCCCATTTGATCTATAAGGACTAATGATGATCAAGTCTGGTGATATTGTTTTAATTGATACTAATGTGATTTTAGAGTCCCACAGACTTTCTTGCTGGGGACATTTAGTTCAAGAATTTGAGCTTCATACTGTAACTAAGGTACTTGAAGAAACCCAAAATGGTTACTGCAATCGTAGCACTCAAATAGACTATGGGACTCTAAAAGATAGTTTTCATCACGTCTATGACGTAACACAAGTCGATCTGCTCACATGCGATATGACTTATCCTAACGCAAAAATTATGACGCTTGACCCTGGCGAGAGAGACCTTATCACTTATGCAACATCATTAGGGAAAGATTGCTGGCTACTTTGCAGCCCAGATAAAGCCGCGATGAGAACGACTCACGCCCTTGGTTGTTTGGACTCGGTAGTATCCCTTGAGACAATGCTTAGTGTTACTTCATTACAGCTGAAGTCAAAATTAAGGGATAACTATACAGAAAACTGGAACTCAAGAACCAAAACTTCAATTAAATTAGGAGCTTTTTAGCTATTGTTTCACACACGACTTCAAACTTAATCTGAAAGATATGAGTTTTTACTTTTACTTGCCAGATGTTCAGTCATTTTGACCGTCGCTCACTTAACTTGTTTCCACCTTTATTCTTACGATGCCCAAAAAGGGCAGTTCCAGCGAGTATCCTCTGACGTATTGCTTGTTAAAGTGTTCTCAACTTCAGCCCCGTGCTGAGTGAGCGCGATAGCTGGTCGCCAAAAACAAACAGCAAACTTAAATCCTTCCCTTAGCCGGGGGTTCTCCGGTTAAGGGAGAACCCTCAAAGAAATTTGAGGTGTTGTATGTCAAAAATCGAAGTTAACGGTCTGATTCTTCCACTTAATGATGCGCATGTTCATCAACGGCGTGGAGTAACAGCCGCTAGAACTGAATCTGGCGAACCACTTCATATCACCATATTGCGGTGTCTTGATGGTCGTCATACGAAAACTTACTGTGGATTAGCGAGAGCTGATAACTCAGAAGACTTCGTGAAAATCATGGAATGGGGTGACAAATTTGAGCCAATCGTGGATTGGTTCAATACCGTCCAATAAGTCCTTTCCTATCCCGTAACCGGGGTTCACCGGTTACGCGGTGCAGCCCCTTCAATTCCAAATTAATTGGAGGTGTTTATGTACTTTTCCACTTTCGTTTTGATCATGATTGTTACCGTTGGCGTCATTGCTTTCGGAGCTTCTATCGTTGCCAAGCTATTAAAAGCGGCGTCGATGGCAGTATATCGGTCCTTGAGAAAAACGCGGCCCGTACGGGTCGTCAGTCCGCTGGCTACTGTCAGCAGTTCATTGAACGGAGAATGGTTGAGAGCTACCTCCGGTAGCAATCAATCCGGCGTTTTCGATGCTATCGAATGCGCGCCGCTTGAAGGGGAACTGGTTTCTGAGCGAGCTGCAATTGCTTCCAATAAGAAGTTCTTGTCGGCCAAGGTGTGAATAACCTTTCAGAACGATAGCCTTAAATCACCCTGCCGGGTACTTTGCCCGGTTGGGCTAAGTCCCGGCTTTTAAACTCTTGGAGAATGAAAATGCTGGGACAAACTAAAACAGAAATCCATCAATTCGACGTGTGTGGCCGCGTGTATTACCGTGGGGTTAACTACACCGAAAAAGAAGGTGAATTAGCTGTTGAAACTGTAGAGGCTTCTTCTCATGATGAGGCTGAAAAGATGTTTAAAAGCTTACAGGATGAGTACGCTTGTGAGTGTAATCGGACTGTTGAGCGCGTCGATATCACTTTCACTATTGACTTGACGATAGCTGAAAGCGACAACGATGAACCGTACTTAGTGATTTAATCGCTAATAACAACGAAGGGCCAGCTCGTCTGGCCCTTCGTTATTTCTGGGAAGAGGAAATGTCTGAATCAGCTTTATGATCCTGTTTGGCCGTTGTCTGCTTGTTGTCCACGATGCGGAGCATCACTGATGCCTTGCGTTTGGCCTCGGCTACAACTTCGGGTTTCTCTTGCTCCAAGAGTTGCTCTAGTGTTCTTGCCACTGGAATATACCGTTTAATGATGTAAAGTTAGAGTATAGAACCGAATGATTGGGAGAGCTAGATGGACGCTTTTACAATAGGAATGCTGAGCTTACTGGCATTTTTTACTGTGGTCACTTTTGGAAGTTTGTACCTCTATAACAAATCCCGTAAAAACGGTACTGAGTAATCGTTGCGTTCAGGAACTTTCACATGTGAAAGTTTTCCATCGGTCATGGCATCAACTATCTCTTCGTCCAACTTGATGTCTACCATAGGCTCTCCCTTATAGGTGAACCGTGACCACTTGGTAGTTTGAAACACACCATGAGGTACCTCGTCATCATCTCCCAGCCAAGTGCGTAGTCGGAGATCGATAACCCAATCACCATCCCCCTCCAGTTTTACCCAGCAGTGCGGCACTACCAGGTCGCCATGTTTCTCGTCTTTTACATAGCCTATGTAGCTCCGGTGGGGAATGCCGCCTTTCCGAAGCAGGTGGCTGATCACATACGTCATGCCATCACAGTAGAGGCCGGTCTCCTCCAAAGGAAGCAGAGCGATCTCCAGGGCATCATGCCACACGCTCATCCTTGATCCGGCGTGATGAATAGTTCGGCCTTCCCTGTTGTCAGGATCACTGGTGCCGTGTAGCCGTCAGTATTCAGCTTTTGCGATGCAACGAAGATGAATGCCCATGACGGAAGCTCCCGGCTGATGCCTGCAAGCAACTGGTTCTTGTCCAGGCTGGAACCCTTAGGGATGTTCACTTTGATGCGGGAGTAATCCGTTTCGTCATCCGCATAGAAGCCATAACCGCTCTGCTCGCCTGCCACAAAATCAGGAGCTTTTCTCGGCGCCTTTGTGGGGGCATATACGGTCGTGGCCACATAACAGGACTGATCATAGTCTCGATTGGCGGTTTCCCAGTCAGGGCAACCGTGCTCGGGAGCGACAATCCGCACCGAGGAAAAAATGTACTCCGACACCAGGGGAAGGTCCTGATGTAGATTGCTGTTATCGACAATGTATTTGACATTCGCCTGCTGTAAGGACTTCTCAATGCCGTCGAGCAGGGTGCTCGATATCAGTTCCCAGGCTTCTCCGGCATCACTTGCTTGTGTTTCCGGAACCCAGCCAAATACGCTGTCTCGCTCCATAACGCCCTTTGGTGCAAAGGCACTGGTCAATACGCCCAAGCCCAATGACTTGCCCCAGTCCAATCCAAGCCCATGTCCGGAATTGAACAGCAGTGCGTCACCCGAGATATCCCATCCCTTGCTGATAACACCGTCTCGCTGATCCCTTGGGATGTCGTAATCTCTTGCGTCGTAGAGGCCTCCGGCCTGGGCCAAGTTGTAGGCGCGGCTATGGTCTCCCTTGTATTGGTAGCTGTTTGTCGTCGTTACGCAACCTGAGGCCAGTCCGGCAGCAAGAATTATTGCGTTTAGTTTCTTTGTCATTGAGGTTTCTCCTATGCAATGGAATTAGGTTGCCATAGGTTCTCCAAAACGCAACAACATGCAGGCATCTTCTTGAAATAAATGGAAATATGTTCTGAACGTACAAAGTTGGGATAATTGGGTAAACGCCAAAATTGGGCAGTTACAGAGTCGTGGTAAAGAGGATTGAGCGAATAGGCTATCTCCAAATTTCGGGAGAATAAGCCTATGTTTACAATTCACTCTATCGGGGACTCGTCATTCTTGGAGCAAATCCTGATTGCGGTGTCCATGATCACTGGTACTGGGGACTTCGAGAAAATGGTCAGCATTGGCCTGCTGCTCGGCGTGCTCATCATCTGTATCCAATCAGTTTTTCAGGGAGCAAAACAAATCAACTTCCAGCAGGTCTTGCTGGGCTGGGTCATTTATGCCTGCTCCTTTGGGCCGACCACGACGGTTGCCATTGAAGACGCCTATACTGGCGAGGTTCGTGTTGTTGCCAACGTCCCGCTATTGGTTGGCTTTGCGGGCGGGATGATCTCCAATGTGGGATACACCATTACCAACCTCTTCGAGACCGGATACGGGGTCATCGTACCGAACGTTACGGAAAGCCATTTCTCGGAGACTTTAAAGCTGCTGAATGACGTTCGCAGAAGAGCTTATGATTCCGGAGTCTTCACCGCTCTCAATGCGGCTAATGGCGGTGGATATGTCGATGTGCGCCTGTCCTGGAACAACTACATCCGTGAATGCACACTGACCAAGGTTGACCTTAAACTGATGTCTCTTGATGAACTTATGAATCGTCCTACCGAGACAGCACTTCGGTTTAACTCCCAGCTCTATGGAACTCGCCTTTACCTTTCTGCGGGTAATCCTGATGGTGCTGATTACACCTGCACTAACGGGTGGGTCGCCATCAGTAACGCCACTGCAAATTTGAATAGCCCTGTGGTTGTTGACGCTTTGAACAACTTGCTGGGAATTGATACCAGTGCCGGTGATGACGCGATCACCAAAATCGGCGATTCACTGCAAGCTATGGGAGCTTCGACAACATCATCCATCGATTATTTGAAAGCAGCCGTGCTGGAACCCCTTTACTACGAGGCTGCCGCTGGTCGCTATCAGGACTTACAGGACTACGGCTCCGCGCTGATGATTAACCAGGCCATTCAGCAGCGGAATACCCAGTGGGCGGCGGAACAGTCCATGTTCATGACGGTGGTTCGCCCAATGTTGACCTTCTTCGAAGGGTTCATCTACGCCATCACTCCGATCATTGCCTTTATCATCGTAATGGGGAGTTTTGGTCTCCAACTGGCGGGCAAATATGTACAGACCATCCTTTGGATTCAGCTTTGGATGCCAGTTCTGTCCATTATCAACTTGTTTGTTCACACGGCGGCATCCAAGGAGATGTCCAGCCTGAGTAGCTCCGGGCTGGACTCTATGTATGCGCTGTCATCGACAGGTGACGTGCTGCAACACTGGATCGCAACGGGTGGGATGTTGGCCGCTGCTACGCCGATCATTTCCTTATTCATCGTCACTGGTAGCACCTATGCCTTTACCAGCCTAGCCTCGCGCATCAACGGCGGCGACCACGTAAACGAGAAAATGCAAACGCCTGATCTTCTGCAACAAGATCCGATAATGAAAGGTCAGCCAGCGTTCTCGTATAACCAGTTCAGTGGTGCCATGGCTTCAGGAGCTGAATCGCTTGTCGATAAGGTGAACATCGGACAAACCCTGAGTTCAGTGGTTAGCAGCAGCCAGGCCGCATCCGCCCAAGCTACGCGGAATTTCTCCGAACAGCTATCAAACTCGGTTTTCTCCGGGGCATCGGCCGAGCAGAGTTACGCCAGGTTGCAGGGGCTGGGCCAAACCCTTAGGGCATCCGATTCGAGTCAGGCTAAGGCAATTTACGGTCAGGCTCAGGATTACGCACGGCAGTACGGATTGTCGGAAACACATACTGATGCCATAGCTGGTGCCATAGCTATGAAGGCTTCAGGATCTGTTGATGCAGGTAAGCTTGCTGCGGTGATTGGAGGGCCAATAGGTCGAATTGCTGCTGCGTCGGGAGCAGTTGGCAAAGACGCGCCATTGAAAGTACAGGGAGATATTTCGGGGTCTGCTGAGTCCAGGACGACGGATCAGCGTCAGCAACTGACTACGGATCTAGACAAGCTGACAAAGAATTTGGGCTTTTCCAAGGATGATTCCGCAGCGTTGACCCAAGATCTGGCGCGACAAACCAACACCGAGTCAGGCCAGCGGTTCACCAATTCATTGGGTGAGGAACAACGCGAGCAACTTTCCCAATCCGCGACACAAGCCGTTAGCGCTCAAAATACGTATCAGCGCCTTTCCTCCGCTCAAAGCTCAATTGGCACGGCCAGTCAAATGGATATGCGGGCATTGGCCGCCTCTGCCGTTGGTAGTCCAGCCGCAAGCACCGTGTTACAGAATGGGATGCGAATGGCGTCGCCGGAGACTCGTCAGGCCGCTGCCGAAAAAGCACGGTTCTATCAGGCATTGGGAATGGATTCCGCGCAGGCGTTAGCCGGTGGGCAAATTTACGCGCTTTTGAACTCTGGCAAGGGAGCCGAGCAGACTGTTGCGGCTGAGGCTATCTCGGCGGCTACTGGTGGTGTCGTCACACAGGGTGTGGGGCGGTTTAACGAGAACCAGTTGCTTGTCCAGCAAGCTCCGGCAATCACCGGCCTTTCCAACACCCAGCGACTCCAAGACCCCAGTCGTATGAACGAGAGGCAGCGTACCCAGGCCTATGGCAGTGTGCCTGGCGAAGAGGCGGTTTTCCAGCAGCATGACAAGAATATGAGCCGAGTACAGGACGTTCATGCCAATCAAAAGGAGTCGTTCCAGGATGAGCGATTGGGGTCACTGAGAACGCAGATAATGAACTCCAACGTAGAATCATCCACCGCATCCAATATCTTTGCCTCGTCCGATGGGGCTGGTCGATTCTTCGACAAGATCGTTGGCGGCTCAGGGGCGGCCATGGATGGATTCTCAAATGACTTTGCCAACTCGATGAACCAACTGGCACGGATGACGCCCGAGCAGCGCGATCAGTTTATTGCCGACGCACACAAGGGAGATCAATACATCAAAGATCAGTATGGCCTTCCAGGGTTCCTGGCTACTGGTGCGGCCAACCTGGGTAGGGACATTATCGGAGCAGGAGTTTCCGGTTTCTATGCAGCCAAGGAATGGCTCACCGGGAAATCGGACCTATCCGAGGCGGCCAAGGGCATGTCGGTTCGCGAGCGTGGTATGTTCTTCGCGGCAGCGTTTGCTAGTGCGAGCGAAGCAGGTGCAGAGCATGCGCAGGCCTTTGTTCAGCAGTACGGAGATGAGTTTCGTAATTTGGCCATGCAGACCGCGATACAAGAGCATGGCCTCCATTCGGATGCGGGTGCACGGTTGTTTGCCTCATCCATCTTGGGCGCAAGCGATGGAAAGGAACAGGAATATCGGGCCCAACTCCGGAGTGAAATGGGCGATGACGCCTTGGCGAACAAAACAGCGGATATCATTGAGTCCGCCGCAGGGGCCGGACGAGAGCAGGCCGGGGGGTATCTGGCTCCAGTTTCGCGCTATTTTGCAGTTAAGCAAGGAGGTGGTTCATGAATACGGCACTGGTCCAACTGAAACTTCGGGAACGCCAGCTTCAGGACGAACTGGAACAGGTATGGGCAAGCATGGATAGTCTGTTGGGAGCTCATGAAGCGTGCGGCCCCATCACTCCGCTCTTGGTCATCAATACACTGAAACTGATGATACTGGAAGGCCACGGGGATTGGCTCACTGGTCCTGTGGAAAGACAAGATGATTCGTTGGTAACGAGTGCGGAAGCACTGAGGGTTGCAAGTAAGGACACCTCAATTAATCAACATCTTTTACGGGGAATGTTGAGTCGAGGCCAGCGCATACCACGATTGGCTATACGGGGAGATAAATTACTCCTATTTATTGGTAAATGACTACGAATATTTATCACATCGTATTATTCTGAAAGTAAAAGATTATTTTGGGGAGAATGAAGGTGGACTCATCAGGGTTTTTAACTTTAGTCGCGGTGATCCTTGCCGCTTTATCGCTGCTTTCGCGTGGCCGAAAAGTAACCTACTTACATAAATTTGGCTGGCCACATTTCTTATTCTTTATAGTTTCTGTTTTCGTCATATTGTCCTGCCTTTTCTATGATTTTTTAAAAGAGATGGGCTGGCTTTTGCCATACACTTTCCTACCAGGATTTGATGAGGACAAACTTGTTTTAGCTACATCAATTGTTATTCTTTTGTCATTTTTGTTGACGGTTAATTTTGGTCAAACCATGAAGCATCGAGCTAACTCCTTATTTAAGAGCATAAATGAGTTGTTGGTTAATGGAGCGTTTGGTGATCTATCCTATGTTTTAGAAAGTAATATTGAATTTTTCGAAAAAGCAAAGCTAAGAGAAATGAAGTCAACGGAAACCATCATTAAAAAATTAATCTTATCAGAAGGTTTTCTATGTTTTCTAGAAAATCACAACTATTCTTTATTGAATAGAATTTTTAGGATGTACCCAGACAGTGATGTTTCAATAATTAAGTTTAATGAGTTTGTTTCGGCACAGCTTTTATCTAGAAAAACATCTTTGATGTGGGAAGCGGCTTTCTTATTTCAGAGTTATTCACCAAGAATCCCCAATGACGACACCCCATTATTGATATCCTTATATACGGATGAAAATAAAAACTTTAAATATTCTTTTTATGAGCATTTGGGTTTGGCGTTTGAGAATTTTCTGAAGAGTGAAGAAACAATAATAAAACTAAATGAAAGTCCCAGCAATGTCCAAAATGATTACTTTATAAATGACAGTTTACCTACATTATATATTTTTTTGTTTTCTAACCTATTGAAATATGATCTTTGTAAGGGCAGCATAATCCGACGAGATCAAGGAACGGTTCGGACGCCTTGGATATTTTATCATAAATTTATAAGAAACATGGTTGACTACAGAGAATTTGAAGGTCAATCTGAGAACGAATTTAAAACACGGATTGACTACTATTTATTTGAATCATTCAGAAATTACAATGACTTGCTTGACGTTGACTCTTTATTCACAATCGATGGATACGAACTATCAGACCTCATTGAATGTATAGCATCATCTTTTTACTACGTTTTTAATTGTGGTAAGTTTGATAGAGAATTTTCTGAGCATATATTGTCTTTCGCCATAAGCATATTCAGTAAAATAGATGATTCAAATAAGGGACTTTCAAGGAAATTTGCAACCTTATGTACTCATCAATATGAAGGTGCAGTAAGGACGGTTATTACAGAGACCAATAACTTTGAAGTTTTAAAAAATAGAGGCGCAAGAGAATTCATTAATCTATCCATGGAATAAGAACAAAGGTTGGCAATGCCAACCTTTTTAATAAGGGATTCCCCGCCAGTCAGATCCTGTATCCGAAGCATCAGGTATGGGAAGACTAACGTCTTCCTGGTAATCAAAGTTAACCGATTCCTGAAAATTGACAACTTGTGAACCCGCGTCTTTGGGATGTCTATTCGCAAAAATGGCGATAAGAATGGTTAATGGAATTAAGGACAAAATAAGCCCTCCGCTTCCAGCAATTTTGTATGCAGCGAACAAAGTTGCCAGCACTATGCTCCATCCAAATATACGTTTCATATTGAATACCTCCGGTCATTATATGACCAATATTTCATTATTACCTGAAACTGCAAGTCTTCAAAGTATCAAAAAATGACACTGTAAAAAAACACAGCATTTGGAGTTGCATATCTAAACTTTCGTGATAGAAAGGAATTGAAGCCCTAATTTTATCGTAGGAGATATGTGATGAAGAACACCAAGAAAAACAAACTGGTCTGGTTCGTTGCCGCCCTCTTTTCCTTGTCTATCGCGTCGCTGATTACGCTTGACGGGGTGGAGCGAAGCGATTGGCTTTACGCGGCAGCTCTTCCAGCAGTGATTGCAGCGTTGTGGATGCAATACCGAAATTTGTTCGCCAATTGCAAGGAAGCCTGACAATGGAGAAAAGCACGGATTATAAATCAGGGTGGCTAGGCCGATGGATAGCAGCACGCCACATGGCCTTGGCTGGCTACATCACCAAAATCATTATGATCGAGACGGGACTGACGTACAAACAGGTACGCAGGTTATATCAGGACATCGAAAACGATGGATACGAGCTGGAGCGCAGATCACGTACATTCCGTGGCGGGGCCACGCTTATTCACAGTCACACCTCCAAGATTCAGGCGTCACTGCTGATGCAGCTTTACCGCAATATTGGTGGTGAGGACGTAATCAGATCGATTGATATCAAAGCCTTGAACAAGGCATTTCGTATGTATCACGCTATTCGCAAGGAAGTTCCTGGTATGAAAGGAGCTCGATGGGCTCCTTTCGATATCACTGATGCCTGGTGTTTGGCATCCGAGCTCAGATGTGGTGATGCAATGCTTGAGCAGTGCGATAATTGTGAATGCACGTACTTTACCTCGGTCAACCAAAGGACCTGCGTGGAGTGTCCTTTTTGCGTCGCCGATAAGAGTAAAGCTGCGTGATTTTCCGCAATTGGGCAGTTTCGCGTAGGAGGTTTATTACTTCAGCCGAATAGCATGGTTCTCAAGATTTTATTGAGAGCCATGCTATGAGAAACCAAACACTCTTCATGAGAATGGTGGCCTTGCTGCTGACGGTCACGATGTCGGTACTGCCGATCCATACATACGCTGCAGGCAGTCGGAATCCGGACATTTCCTCCGTTGGGAAAGAAGCCCAGGCCTTTGGTCAAGACCTCGCCAACTCGTTCAGAGCCAACTCGGGTTCGGTTCAAAACGGCACGATCTCGATGCCGACGCTGAAAGACGGTCAATTCCAGATGAATGGCGGAAGCCAGATCAATGTGAATGACCTGTTTCCAGGAACCAGCGGGGGTGACGGCCAACCCGATAGCTACTATTTCCCGGATGCCAACAAACCCGATGTTGACATGCTCCAGGGTATTTACGATTCCGGCGACGACATGGACGACGTGGGCAACAGCGCCAAGGGGGCTCTTTGGTCCGACGCGAATAGCGCCGATCCATCCATCTCCGGTGCTGCCTACAAAGTACTCCTCGATGCAGCTAACCGCTCACGTCCAGATTTCAGTAAGGACCCGGTACTGAATCTGAGCAAACAGACCTACGAGGACATGGATCTGATTGCTGACGGGTTCGGAGATTGTTCAGCCGAAACAACCATCAACCAGAACACTATCAATGCGCATGTTCCTGAGTATGAGCGGTGCCAGCGTGTTGTGGACCAAAGTGCTGATTGTGAAGTTGTCCATGACTACGATGCTTCTGTGGTGAAGCACTATGACGGTCCATACAACCTCAAGTCTTGTGGCGAGGGGTGTACAGAGCTCTGGATCGGTAAAATAGGGGACGACTACTGGGCAGGTAACTGTAAGATCTACGAGGAATACACCCGTGTCCAGGTTAGCAACCCGGACGCTATCGTTTCTGCGACGCTTGAATATGCGAAGTGGGACGACTACATGCAGGTTTGGGTCGGTAAATCCGGCCAGGAAACCAAGGTCTGGCAGGGGCCGAACAACAACTTTCCGCCAGAGACAGCGGGTAAGTGTGAGCTCTCCACGAGTTGGGAGCGTAACCCGAATGTCGATGTGACCCCATACTTCAAGAACGTCAATGACGGCGATGTCGTGACATTCAAGATCAGGGTTTCTGTCACTGGCAATGGCGAGGGGTTTGGCCGTATCAGAATCCACTACGACCCGGCCAAAGCCATCACCAAGGATGAATGGTCTCCGCAAAGCTGTATGGACTCGGCCAAAGGCGTCATCGACGGTTTCGCAGAGGGCGAGATTGCCTGCGTTGACGACCCGACGGATGCGAGCGGCTGCACCTTTATCAACGGCATCAAAATCTGCGAGTCCCAACTCAAACCGTCACCGCTACCTGGTATTCCAAAGCTCTGCAAGAAGGTCCGAGTCAAAGCCGATTACGATTTCTATAAGGGGCAAATGGAATGCTGGACCGATCCCCAGGGTGAGATCCATTGCCCGGTCAACTCGGGCGGTAATCTCAATAGCTGTACCGAATTAGAGAACAACCCGCAGTGCGGATTTATCAGCTCCAAGTGCGTGGATGGGGCCGAAGGCGCATCCGGCACCTGCTACGTGCATGAAGATACCTATGACTGCGGTTCTGATGTCGCGGTCCCGACACTGGAGAAGGAAACCGAATACCAGTGCGGTGGGCCGATCCGCTGCATGGGTGACGATTGTCTTGACGTGACAAAGACCCAGAGCACGGACTTCGCACGCGCCACGGCACTGCTCAACGCGGCGCAGTTCATGACCCAGGACATGAGCTGTACCGGGCTGGACGGCGACAAAAATCCCACAGGCGATGAGAACGTTATTTGTTCCGCCTTTGCCGGTGAAGCCGGCGAATGCAAGATCGCCGTGGGCGGGGTTTCGGATTGCTGCGAGAAGCCATCCAATATCTCGCTTGCCGACTATCTGAATCTGATCATGGCCGTGCCAAAGCTCGACGGTGCCATCATGGCGCTTGGGTCGGAAGCCAACCCATCGGCTATCAAAGGCGCCTATCAGATCCTCCGGGAACCGGTATTGGAAGGCTGGACGGAGGTTACCAAGCCCTTCGCCAGTTACATCGAAAATATGTCTGGCGCGGTCGATTCCTTCTACCAACCCGTGGAGCAATTCGTTGACGAATTGATTGACCAGTTAACGGAACAAGTCAAAGAGGTCATGGCCGATGTCATGAAATCCCTCGGGCAAGATGCCGCCACCCAAGAGGCGGCTGCCGGAGGTGCAGGGAAATTGGCCCAGGAAAGCTTGATGGAAAGCGCCGCAACCTGGTTGAGCACCGCCATGACTATCTACACGGTCTATGTCGTGGCTATGGTTATGATCCAGATGATTTATAAATGCGAGGAAGAAGAGTTCACAATGAATGCCAAACGCGCCCTCAAGAACTGCTCCTATGTCGGCTCTTACTGCAAGTCTAAGGTGCTCGGAGCCTGTGTCGAGAAACGCGAGGCATACTGCTGCTTCAACTCACCGTTGTCCCGTATTGTCCAGGAGCAGGTTCGTCCGCAACTAGGCATGGACTTCGGGAACGCCGAGCATCCCCAATGCGGCGGTATCCCGCTGGATAAGATCGCAGAGATTGACTGGAGCAAGGTCAACCTGGACGAGTGGCTTGGGATTCTGCAACAGAACGGCAAGTTTCCGGACCCGAGCTCGCTAAACCTCGACAGCCTGACCGGAGCCGGTAGCGACTTCAACATTGACGGTAGCCGTAAGAACGCCCAAGAAAGGACACTGGAACGCTTGAACGGCGTCGACGTAGATAAGGCGCGGCGCGACTTGGCCTCCGAGATCTTCCCGGACTGGGACGGCTCGAATTGAGATCCACCCCGTTAAAGCCAGCATCATGCTGGATTTAATCATTGATGAAAACTTTCACATGTGAAAGTTCTCTCGTGATTCTCGTTCTTTGCGCCCGAAAAGGGCACTTCCAGAGGTGAGGTTTTTAGACGCCACCCAGCAAAATTGCCCCTGTGATCAAATTCATCAGGGGAACCTATGCAGCAGACAATCCAAATCGAAAGTGACACTGGTCACAGGCATCTACAGCTTCTGTCAGTGCACGAAGTAACGGCTCTACTGAAGATTTCCGCGCCAACGCTTCAACGAATCCGGGCCAACGATCCAACTTTTCCCCGGCCCTATCGTCTGGCTGGAGAGCGGACACTGCGCTATCGGGTCGACCAACTTGAATCCTGGCTGGCGTCTCGTCTGGTTGAGTCTGATGAAGCCTGCTAGTAGATATATGGAGAGCAATAAAAAGCGCCGCAAGCCAGCCGCCGAAGTGCTGGCTGCGAGAGTGGATGAAGCGAAGCAGGCGGCTCTACTTCAACACACGAAGCAGGAGATAAAAGACCTGCAACTCTCGCTATTCGACATTGCTCCCTGGTCCGACAATATGCGGGTCATGCCGAACGACTTCGCTCGATCGGCGCTGTTCACTGTGCGCAACAAGCGCACTCCCCGTGCGGCCTTGCAGAACCACCCCATTTACCATGTCAACAAAGACGTTAATATAACCTATACAGGTGTTGAGCTGCGCGCTCAGGACGACGAACTGGTTTGGCAGCAGGTACTGGAATATTCCAAACGGTCGCCATTGGGCGAGCCAATTACTTTCACGTTCTACAGACTTTGCCAGGATTTGGGTTGGTCGATCAACAAAGCCTATTACACCAAGGCCGAAGAATGCTTGTCTCGCCTCCAGGCGTCCGCTATGGCCTTTTCCTCCGCGCGGATCGGCCGCCTCGAATCACTGTCGCTTATCCATCGATTCCGCGTCTTGGATCGAGGCAAGAAAACATCTCTATGCCAGGTTGAAATCGACGAAGAGATCGTCGTGCTCTTCGCTGGCGATCACTATTCGAAATTCGTCTGGGAAAAGTACCGCAAGCTGTCGCCCACAGCCCGGCGGATGTTCGACTACTTCGCATCCCACAAAGAGCCCTATCCGCTTAAGCTGGAGACCTTTCGGTTGATGTGCGGCTCAGAATCAACCAGAGCAAAGAAGTGGCGCGAACAGGTCGGCGCGGCCTGTGACGAGCTGTGCGAGAACGACATGGTGGCAAGTGCCTGGGTTCATAATGACTTGGTGCACTGCAAACGGTGACTCTGGGTTTAAACACCATCTCTATCCCTTCTGAATTCCAACACCTTTCCCTCCAATCATTCCTTCTGCGCACACCACAAAACGCCTTGGACGACCGACCAGCCTGTGCATAAGTCCTGAATTATATCTGGGGAATGCGGCCAATACTGATAAGTGGGGGGCTTTCATTGACATTTGAGGGGCAACCCCCTCGGCAAGCTACTGACAAATGAGGGGCGCGTTGCTATTTTGGCTGTTTCCGAGCCGCGACAGCGCGGTAAAACGCCAGCGCAACCTCGAGTTATCCACTATTGCTGTGGGCAACCCTGTTGGAAACCCAGCCGGATTACTGACATTTGAGGGGCAACGTTATTGATATTTGAGGGGCCAACTATTGACATTTGACGGGCACCTTATTGACATAAGAGGGGCAGAATATTTTATTTTTATTCTTCAAAATCAAATTATTACGCTGGATATCCACACCCATATAACCTTATCTTTAACCTCTTATTTAACCTTTTCTATAAACCAATATTTATTTTAACCCGCTTGCTCAAGAAACAATCAAGCGTCATCTGTGAAGTCTACACCGTTAGAGTCTGATCATCAGGTACCCCATGAACCTAGTCAGAAAGCCACAGAACTCAAGGCGGTGACCCTGCATGTGAAATCAGAGAGTAGCAATACCGCTCAAATTGTCCGAAAAGGGCAATTCCAGAGGTCGGCCTCGAAGGGTGATCAAGAGAAAATAACAGCAACTCCTGACCACCCAAGGGAAAGATTATGACCGAGAATCAACTGGTATCTGTGCTAGAACAGATCCAATCACTGGCCATTCCTGCCAAAGAAATCATGACCATTAATGACTGTGCCATCTATACGGGCCTGTCCACCTCGTACTTGTACAAGTTGACGTCCAAGAAAGAGATCCCGTTTTTCAAACCGATGGGCAAAAGGGTCTACTTCAAGCGCTCCGAAATCGACCAGTGGTTGCTGCGTAACAAGCAAGGGGAAGCCTCATGACACAGGCGAACCGATTCTCTCCGCCGCCAGCGGAGACTCGGGGAAAGATCCTCAGAGCTTACAATGAGTCCGAGCGGTTGATCAAAGAGGCCGAGCGCGAACGCATCACCGCCATCAGCAGGACAACCTGGTGGCGGCTGGAGAGGTCTGGTGAAGTCCCACGGCGTAAAAGAGTCGGGGGAAGCACAGTATGGCTGCTGTCGGACCTATTAGCCTGGATGCAGAAGTAGCCTCCTCTCTCGACCCTTGGATGGGATGTGGTACCCTACGTCTACGGCTGAACTTCAATATAACTTTGGCCAACTGGTGAGTAATGTGGTTAGTGGCCTCCTTGAATAACGCCAAAACTCATATATAACACATTGATTTTAAATAAATACCCCCAAACACTCCACAAGCAAATCCAGAACATCGAATGATGGGTCGCTGACTATCCGGTTGTTACCTGCAAAAGAGCCCTTGATTCCTCAAGGGCTCTTTTATTTTCAGGCCATCGCACCTGTCGCCCGCCGCCGGTGAGTCAACGGCTGGGGAGAGCCCTAGCCTATGGGCATCACCAGCGCCGGTTGGTGAGGGTCGCTCAGCCGCTCGGCCAGATAGTCCACCAGCAGCCGCACCTTGGGGGAGAGGTGGCGGTTGTGGGGATAGAGGGCCCAGATTCCCTCCGCCGGGGCCCGCAGTTCAGGCAGCAACTCGATCAGCTCCCCTCGGGCCAGATGGTCGCTCACGTAGTAGTCCGGCAGCTGGATGATGCCGATCCCCTTGAGCGCCGCGTCCAGCAGGGCGTGGCCGCTGTTGCACTGCAACAGGCCGCGCACCCGCACGCTGTGGGGGCGGCCATCCAGAGTGAAGTGCCACTCGTCGCTGTTGCCTACCAGACAGGTGTGGCGGGTCAGCTCGGAGAGGCTGTTGGGCATGCCGTGGCGAGCGGTGTAAGCCGGTGAGGCGCAGACATAGGGCACCCGCTGCGCCAGCTTGCGCGCCACCAGAGTCGAATCCTTGAGATGACCTAGCCGAAGCGCCAGATCGTAGCCTTCGTGCACCAGATCCAGCAGCTGGTTGGTGAGGTTGAGGGTCACCTCCAGCTGGGGGAAACGCACCATGAAGTCGTTCACCAGCGGGGCGATGCGGCTCTCGCCGTAGGAGACTGGGGCCGTGATGCGCAGGGTGCCCTGCGGCACCGCCTGATGGCGCCCCACCGCCAGCTCCGCCTCGTAGAGGTTATCGAGCAGCTGACGGCAGTGGCGATAGTAGATCTCGCCAAGCTCAGTGAGTCGCACCTGACGGGTGGTACGCAGCAGCAGCTTGGCCTGCAGCCGATCTTCCAGCTGTGCCACCTGCCGGCTCACTTGCGCCACCGACACTCCCAGCTTGCGCGCCGCCGGGGTAAAACCCCCCTGCTCCGCCACGCTGACAAATTCACAGATCCCTTCCCAGCTGAACATTATTACCTGTGTGTAAAAGTGATTTGAGATTTGCCCTCATTATCACCAAATCGGCGGGAAACTACACTGAATGCCCGAACTCATCTCTGTTCACCCTGCTCAACAATAAGGACATCCGTCATGGCACAGGTTCAAAGCATCAAGTGTAAGGCCGCCATCGCCTGGGGCCCGGGCCAGCCCCTCTCCATCGAAGAGGTGGAAGTCATGCCACCGCAAGCGGGCGAGGTGCGGGTGCGCATCGTCGCGACCGGCGTCTGCCACACCGATGCCTTCACCCTCTCCGGTGAGGATCCGGAAGGGGTCTTCCCCTGCATTCTCGGCCACGAGGGGGGCGGCATCGTCGAATCGGTCGGCGAAGGGGTCACCAGCGTCAAGGTGGGGGATCATGTGATCCCGCTCTACACCCCCGAATGCGGCGAGTGCAAATTCTGCAAATCCGGCAAGACCAACCTGTGCCAGAAGATCCGCGCCACCCAGGGCAAGGGGCTGATGCCGGACGGTACCACCCGCTTCTCGAAAGATGGCCAGCCCATCTATCACTACATGGGCACCTCCACCTTCAGCGAATACACGGTACTGCCGGAGATCTCCATCGCCAAGGTGGACCCGGCCGCCCCGCTGGAAGAGGTCTGTCTGCTCGGTTGTGGCGTCACCACCGGCATCGGCGCCGTGATGAACACCGCCAAGGTGAAAGAGGGTGAGAGCGTCGCCATCTTCGGGCTGGGGGGCATCGGCCTCTCGGCGGTGATCGGGGCTCGTCTGGCCAAGGCCGGTCGCATCATCGCCATCGACATCAACGAGAGCAAGTTTGAACTGGCACGCAAGCTGGGCGCCACCGACTGCATCAACCCGAACGATTACGACAAACCGATTCAGGAGGTGATCGTCGAGCTGACTGACGGCGGCGTCGACTTCTCCTTCGAATGCATCGGCAACGTCAAGGTGATGCGCGCAGCGCTGGAGTGCTGCCACAAGGGTTGGGGCGAGTCGGTCATCATCGGTGTCGCCGGAGCGGGTCAGGAGATCAGCACCCGTCCGTTCCAGCTGGTGACCGGTCGGGTCTGGCGCGGCAGCGCCTTCGGCGGGGTACGCGGTCGCAGCGAACTGCCGAGCTATGTGCAGCGCTACATGCAGGGCGAGTTCCGCCTCGATGACTTCATCACCCACACCATGGGGCTTGAGCAGATCAACGAGGCATTCGATCTGATGCACCAAGGCAAGAGCATCCGCACCGTCATCCACTACTGAGCATGATCACCCCGCCCGCCACTGCGAGCGGGGTGCAGGAGTCCTTCGATGAATCTGGAGATTATCAGCAGCAACAAGAGCTTCGGCGGCTGGCACAAGCGCTATCGCCACAGCGCCAGCGTGCTCGGCTGCGAGATGAATTTTGCCATCTATCTGCCGCCTCAGGCCCTCACCGGCCAGAAGGTGCCCGTACTCTACTGGCTCAGCGGCCTCACCTGCACCGATGAGAACTTCATGCAGAAGGCGGGTGCCCAGCGTATCGCCGCTGAGCTCGGCATCGCCCTGGTGGCGCCGGACACCAGCCCCCGCGGCGACGGGGTGGCAGACGATCCCGGTTATGACCTCGGCATGGGAGCAGGCTTTTACGTCAACGCCAGCCAGAGCCCCTGGCAGGCGCACTACCAGATGTATGACTACGTCACCCGCGAGCTGCCTGACTTGATAGAGACCCACTTCCCGGTCTCGACCCGACGCGCTATCAGCGGCCACTCCATGGGCGGTCACGGTGCGCTGATCGCCGCGTTGCGAGAGCCGGGTCGCTACCGCTCGGTCTCGGCGTTCAGCCCGATCTGCCACCCTAGCCGCAGCCCCTGGGGCCAGAAGGCGCTCGGGGCATATCTTGGCAGCAATCCTCTGCTGTGGCAGGAGTGGGATGCCTGCCAGCTGCTGCGCCACCAGCCGGTCACGCCGCTGCCCACCCTGGTAGATGTGGGGCTGGATGATCCCTTCCTCGCCGAGCAGTTGCATATCGATGCGCTGGCCGAGGTGGCCGCCAGCAAGGGGTGGCCGCTGGAGCTCAACAGCCACGAAGGCTATGACCACAGCTACTACTTCGTGGCGAGCTTTATCGAGGCGCACCTGCGCTTTCACGCCCGCCACCTCTGATCAAAACAGGCCCGTTGCGGGCCTGTTTCAGTTGTGGTGATCGGTTGATATCAGCTGCCCGCGCGGGTCACTCCGCCGGAGCCTGCGATCTGCTGCTCCACCTTGGGATCGCCCCAGTAGGCGATGTTGCCTGAACCGGCGATGCCGACTTTCAGCGTCTCCTGCGCCCGTACCGCCACATCACCGCTGCCGGCGATATTGACCTCTACCTCGTTGCCGCGCATCTCGCTCCCGAGCACATCACCAGAGCCAGCAATGTTCAACTCGATGGCCTGTGCCGAACCGCTGCCCAACTCCAGACTGCCGGTGCCAGCGATATTCCCTTCCAGCCGTTTCAGCTCCAGCTGACTGGCAACAATGTCACCGGTACCGGCCACCGACAGCACCAGCTCATCGCCCTTGAAGCCGCTCAGATCGCCGTTGCCGGTCCCGGCCAATGCCAGTTCGTTCAACACAGGCAAGGTGATGGTCAGCTCCAGCGGCTCGGTAGGATCGAGCCGGTAACCCTCCTTCACCTCGATCTCCAGCTTGTCGCCGCTCTCGGTCAGCACCAGATAGGGTAGCAGGTTCTCCTGCCCCTTGATCAGGATGCCGCGCGGCTCCCCCGCTACCAGATGGAGGGTGGCAGGCACCCCCGCCAGCACACGGGTCACCCCATCACCGAGCGCCTGCTGGCGCTCAACCACAGCCTCCGTTCCGGTCACTCTGGTCTGATCCAGCCAGTGACAACCACTGAGCCCCGCCATCAACATGACAACCATCATCCATTTCATCGCTACTCTCCTCCTTATGTGTTGCCCATCCAGGGCCAATTGGTTTTCATGCTCTGCAAAGCGTGAGCCAAAAATTAACATGATGATTCAAAAGGAAATAACTATTTCACCCAGAACAAATCGAAGAATCCAGAGAGCCATTTAGACCATATTTTGGTGAAAATAACCATTCTCGAACGGATATGATTGTGGCTGATTGGCGGGTCGTTCTACCGGTCACTATGCTGACAGCCCGTGGAAGTTTTTGATTGCCCTGCCGGTCTGTTGAGCCAATAGTGGTACTTCGTGCGTACCAAGCTCTCCATTGCGGTAATGTCATTACCACTGTCTTGTCAGTCTTCACTGCCAACAAGGAGTCAGAGCGTGACCCAAGCAAGCCCTCTCTATTCCACTGCCACCGGTCTGCCGGAGCCGACTCGCACCCCGCTGCTGACCGGCAGCGATCCCGAGCAGAAACGGCGCGAGCTGCTCGCCTACTTCTGTCAGACCTTCGATCTCTACGACTCGCTGTTCGACTGTCTGGCCGATGAGCGGGCCTGGTTCAACAAGGCGATCCCGCTGCGCCACCCGCTCATCTTCTACTACGGCCACACCGCCGCCTTCTTTATCAACAAGCTGCTGGCGGCGCGCCTGATCGATCAGCGGCTGGATGCCCGCATCGAGGCCATGGTCGCCATCGGGGTGGACGAGATGAGCTGGGACGATCTGGACGAGACCCACTATGACTGGCCCAAGGTCGCCGAGCTGCGCAGCTATCGGGCCAAAGTCCGTTCGCTGGTGTGCGATTTCATTCGCCAGATGCCGCTCACCCTGCCCATCGATTGGCAGAGCCCGGCCTGGGTGATCCTGATGGGGATAGAGCACGAGCGCATCCACCTCGAAACCTCCAGCGTGCTGATCCGCCAGTTGCCGCTCGCCTGGGTGCGGCCGCAGCCTTATTGGCCCGCCTGCACTGAAGCCCGCCACCACATTGATCAGGTGCCCGCCAACAGCCTGCTGCCGGTGGCTGGCGGCAAGGTGCGCCTTGGCAAGCGGGACGCCACCTACGGCTGGGACAACGAATATGGCGAGCGCCATATCAAGCTGGCCCCGTTTCAGGCCAGCCGCATGCTGGTGAGCAATGCCGAGTACCTCGCCTTCGTCCAGGCGGGCGGCTACGGCCAGCAACAGTGGTGGGATGAGGAGGGATGGGGCTGGCGCCAGTACGCCAAGGCGCAGATGCCCACCTTCTGGGTGGGTGATCCCGCCGAGCACGGGCAATTGCAGCTGCGGCTGATGACCGAGCAGGTCGCCATGCCATGGGACTGGCCGGTGGAGGTCAACCAGCTGGAGGCGGCTGCCTTCTGTCGCTGGCAGGCAGCTCGCACCGGTCTGCCAATCCAGCTGCCGAGCGAGGCGGAATGGATGCTGCTGCGAGAGCAGCTACCCGGCGATCAGCCGGACTGGACGAAAGCCCCCGGCAATATCAATCTGGCCCGTTTCGCCTCCTCCTGCCCGGTGGATGCCTGCCCGCAAGGGGAGTTCTTCGATCTGGTAGGCAATGTCTGGCAGTGGACCAGCACCGCCATCGATGGTTTCGACGGCTTTAAAATCCACCCGCTCTACGACGACTTCTCTACCCCCACCTTTGATGGCAAGCACACCCTGATCAAGGGCGGCAGCTGGATCAGCACAGGTAACGAAGCGCTCAAATCATCCCGTTACGCCTTCCGGCGTCACTTCTTCCAGCATGCGGGTTTCCGCTATCTGGTCTCCCGTTATCAGGAACCCGTTATCGTGAATCCCTATGAAACCGACACGCTGGTCGCTCAGTACCTCGACTTCCAGTACGGCCCGAGCCACTTCGGGGTCGCCAACTACGCCAAGACGCTTGCTGATCTTGCTGGCGAGCTGTGCAGCAACCACCAGCGGGCGCTGGATATCGGCTGCGCCACCGGCCGCGCCAGCTTCGAACTGGCCCGCTACTTCCAGCATGTGGACGGGGTCGACTACTCGGCCCGCTTCATCGATGTGGCGCTGGCCCTCGCCAATCAGGACAGCTTCCGCTACGCCATTCCGCTGGAGGGTGAACTGGTGGAGTATTGTGAGGCGCGCCTGTCGAGCCACGGGCTGGGGGCGAGTCAGGCTGAGCGCATCCACTTCAGTCAGGGGGATGCCTGCAACCTCAAGCCCAAATATGACCACTACGATCTGGTGCTCGCCTCCAACCTGATCGACCGGCTGCGGGAGCCCGCCCGCTTCCTGCGGGACATAGCTCCCCGGCTGCGCAGCGGTGGCCTGCTGGTGCTCACCAGCCCCTACACCTGGCTGGCGGAATATACCCCACCCGCCAACTGGCTCGGTGGCATTCGTGAAAACGGCGAGGCGCTCACCACCTATCAGGCGCTGCAACGGCTGCTGGCGGCGGAGTTCGAGGAGCACTGCCCGCCCCGGGATGTGCCCTTCGTCATCCGCGAGACCGCCCGCAAATACCAGCATACGGTGGCGCAGCTGACCGTCTGGCGCAAACGCTAATCCGCCGATCGGCATGCAGATGAGAAGAGGGAGGCCAATGGCCTCCCTCTTGTTATGGCAGTCAAAACGGCGCGAGTATCAATCTCCCTGCTCGTGATAGCGGCGCGCCAGCACGGCGCACACCATCAGCTGGATCTGGTGGAAGATCATCAGCGGCAGCACCATGACGCCGACGCTGGCGGCGGGGAACATAACGTTGGCCATCGGCACTCCGTTGGCGAGGCTCTTCTTGGAGCCGCAGAAGACGATGGTGATCTCATCCGCCTTGTCGAAGCCGAGACGACGGCTGATCCAGACGTTCCAGCAGAGCACCAGCGCCAGCAAGACACAGCTCAGCAGCACGATACTGGCCAGATCGTACCAGCCTACTTGATGCCAAATCCCCTGCACCACCGCCTCGCTGAAGGCGACATAGACCACCAGCAGGATGGAGCTCTGATCCAGCTTGCCGATGAGCGGCCGATGGCTGTCGACCCAGCGGCCAATGAGCGGGCGCGACAGGTGGCCCACCACGAACGGCAGCATCAGCTGCATCATGATGGACTGGATGGAGTGCCAGGTGTCGATCCCCTCCCCTTGCACGTGGATCATCATCCCCACCAGCACCGGCGAGAGGAAGATGCCGAGGATGCTGGAGGCCGAGGCGCTGCACACCGCCGCCGACACATTGCCCCCCGCCATCGAGGTAAAGGCGATAGCCGACTGCACGGTGGCTGGCAAAGCGCAGAGATAGAGGAAGCCGAGGTAGATAGCCGGGCTCAACCAGCTCGGTACCAGCGGAGTGAGCAGCAGCCCGAGCAGCGGAAACAGCACGAAGGTGCTGAGCATCACCACCAGATGCAGCCGCCAGTGGCCCAGCCCCGCCAGCAGGTTCTGGCGCGACAGCTTGGCGCCATGCATGAAGAACAAGAGCGCCACCGCCAGCTTGGTCAGCAGACCGAACCAGACGGCCACCTGCCCCTCGCAGGGAAAGAGGGAGGCCAGGGTGACCACCGCAATCAGCACAACAGTAAAGGGATCCAGACGCACGAAAGGTCTCCATCAGAAGGGCATCCTGCTGCCGTGGCGACAGTCAGGATTGGGGAGGACAAGAAACAGAGCGGGAGATGTCTGGCACCTCCCGCTAAAACGAACCTCCAGCTTACCCCGATAACGGAGAGGCGCAACGTTGTGCAGCGGTTAATTGTTCATCAATGCTTAACGCCTTTGCTTTGTCGAATAGCGGAAGTTGATGAGCCGCGGCCAGATAGCGCCAAACCGGCGCGAAATGGATAAAAAAACGGGCGACCCAGGCCGCCCGTCTCGTTTTTTCGCTCAGCCGATCAGCGCTGGCTGGCCAGCTGGCCGTTGCCGGTTTTCTTCTCATTGCCGGCGAGCTTGCGAGCCTGCCGCTTCTCGAAGCGGGAGATCCACCAGTAGGCCAGCGCCGAAAAGACCGCGGTCATAAAGACGTTGATGAAGAAGGCGCGCACCAGATCCACCCCGGCCGGGAAGGCGGAGGCGCTCATGCTCACCACGAAGATGGCGATCAGCACCGAGACCACCGCCATGCCGAAGGTGCGTGAGCCCATGCGGAAGTCACGGGGGGTATCGTCATGTTTCCAGCGGAACACGAAGTAGGCCACCATGATGAAGATCGGCGGCAACATGGCGGTGCCGGCGGTAAGGTTGATGGCGGTGTTCATCATCTGCTGCACCGACTCGGAACCGAAGCCGTTGACCACCAGCATCGCGAACACGAAGACAAACTGCCACCAGGCGGCGCGCACCGGCACGCCGTGCTTGTTGAGCTGGGTGGTCTTCTCGCCGTAAACCCCCTGAGGGATCTCGGAGAAGTGGATCTTCACCGGCGCCGAGGTCCACATCATCATGGAGCCGAACATGGCGATAAACAGCACCACGCCGACGAAGCGGCCCACCAGCGCCTCGGAGAGCCCGAAGTACTGCGCCATGCCGGTGAAGATCTCCACCATCCCGCCGGCATAGGTGAGGCTCTCGCGCGGCACGAACACGTTCACCAGCAGGGAACCGACCGCATACATGGCACCGATGACGATACCCGCACTGATGATCACCTTGATAAAGGACTTCTGGCCGCCCTTCACGTCATTGAGGTAGGCGGCCGCCGTCTCGGCACCGCCCGCCGCCTGAAAGATCCAGCACATGATTCCGAGGGTAGCCCAGTTGACGGTGGGAGTCATCGCCTCCAGGGTGATGGGCTGAGCCGGCACATGATCGCCACTCAGGGCCATCAGGGCGCCCAGCACATAGATGGCGAACAGGGCAAACACACCGTAGGCCACTATTTCGGCAATTTTGCCGAGCCAGCTCGCCCCCTTGGTGGAGATATGGGTCGCCGCCGCAAACAGCACGATGGAGATGATCGAGGTGACCATGGGCGAAAAGCTGTACTCATAGCCCAGCATGGCGTAGGAGGCGTAGGCAATGACGTTGGGCAGCAGGGAGACGAACCAGAACAGGTTCACGAACCAGTAGAGAAACGAACCCAGATAGGCCATCCGGGTGCCGAGCGGCTTTTTCAGCCAGTCGTACATCCCCGACTCGGAGTTTTTGTTGGCCGAGACGAACTCGGCGATGATGAAGACGAACGGGATGAAGTAGACGATGGTCGCCAGCAGGAAGATAGGGGCGGAGCTGAGCCCCAGCTCGATGTTGTTGTTGACGATGTTGCGCACGTTGAACACGGCGGCAAAGGTCATCGACAACAGGGCAAACTTGCCTATGGTGCCGCGTACGGATTCAGACATGGTGTCCTCCAGTGGACTTGCGCTCCCTGCGGGTAACGCTGTGACTCTGTGATGTGTTCGGCAAGGGTCTGTCGGCCCCGCGCTTTACTCTCTTGTTATGATCGGGCCGCGAGGGCGGCCTCGTTGCTGAACCGGTGCCGTCTCCCGCACCGGCTCGCAATACCATTCAGACGATCGGGGTGCCCGGCGCCATCGGCACCCGCGGCTGCAGCAGCACGCTTTGGCTCTCGTCCGGGGTCTCGGCGCAGAGCAACATGCACTCGGAACGCTCACCGCGCATCCTGGTGGGCTTGAGGTTGGTCAGTACCACCACTTCGCTGCCCATCAGCTCCTCTTCGCTGTAATAAGGCACCAAACTGGTGACGGTCTGCAGCGGCCGCTCGCCACCCACGTCGATCTGGACGATGTAGAGTTTGTCGGCCCCGGGGTGACGAACCACCTCCAGCACCTTGCCCACCTTCATCTCGACCCGTTTGAATTCGGCAAACTCGATCGTCTCGCTCATGCTCTTTTCCTTTTATGGTTTAACGGTTTGCGGGTGGCCAACTGCCACCCGATTTGATTGGGATTCAATTCAGTGCCTATGGCGTCTGCATGGCAACCTGCGCCGCCGGCTGGGCCTCTTTGGCACGCGCTTCGGCACTGAGGGAGGCCTCGTATCTGTTGTATTTCCACCAGGCGAAGCCGAGGAAGATCACGATCCCGCCGACGTTGTAGAAGATGATGGTCATGATGTCGGCACCGGTCGGGAAGGTGGAGGCGAGGAAGCCCACCGAGAAGATGGCGATCAGCACCGAGACCACGGCGATGCCGGTGGTACGCGAACCCATCCTGAAATCCCGCGGCAGGTGATCGAGCTTCAGACGCAGATTGAGGTAGGCCAGCATGATGAACAGCGGCGGCAGCATGGAAGCGGCAGCGGTCATGTTGATGACGGTGTTCATCAGATCCTGCGCGGTGTTGGAGCCCAGGGTCGGGATCACCATCAGCGGCAGCACGATGAGGTACTGGATCCAGGCTGCACGGGCGGGCACGCCATTCTCGTTCAGCTCGACCGTCTTCTTGCCGAAGATGCCGGCCGGGATTTCGGAGAAGAAGATCTTCACCGGGGTCGCCGTCCACATCAGCAGGGAGCCAAACATGGCGGTGAAGGAGACCAGACCCACGAAGCGGTTCATCAGGATCTCAGGCAAACCGAAGTAGGCTGCCAGCCCCTCGAACACCTGCACCGAGCCGCCGGTATATTGCAGGGTGTCGCTGTGGACGAAGACGTTGATCAACAGCGATGCGATGGAGTAGAGCACCCCGATAAAGATCCCGGCGACGATGATCACCTTCACGAAGGATTTGGAGCCCCCTTTCACGTCATTGACGTAGACCGCCACCGACTCGGCGCCACCGGCCGCCATAAAGATCCAGGTGGTGATGCCCAGAAACGCCCAGCTGAAATCGGGGATCATGGCCTCTACCGTGATGGGGTCAGCCGGTTGCACGCCGCCCACCAGTGCCGCACCCGCCAGCAGAATGTAGGAGAGGGTCAGCAGCAGCATCAGGGACGAGGTCACCGAGGTGATGGGGCCGAGCATCTTGGCGCCGTTGGTGGAGACGTAGGTGGCAAAGGCGAACAGCACCATGCTCAATGCCGTGGTCGCCACCGGGGTGAGAATGTACTCGTAGCCGAGGAAGGCATAGGAGGCGTAGGCAATAACCCGCGGCAGCAGCGAGGTGAAGAAGAAGAGGTTCACGAACCAGTAGGTGTAGGCGGAGATAAAGGCCCAGCGACCGCCGAGGGAGCTCTTCACCCAGGCGTAAACCCCCGCTTCGGAGTTCTTATTCAGTGACACAAATTCCGCAATGATCAGGCAGAACGGAATGAAGTAGAAAATGGTGGCCAGAAAGAACATCGGGGCCGAGGCCAGACCGATTTCGATGTTGTTGTTGATGACGTTGTTGAAGCTGAATACCGCCGCGAAGGTGAGCGACAGCAGACCAAACTTGCCTATCGTATTGCGTTTGGAATCAGACATGGGGCATCTCCAGACCTGTAGTTATCTCAGCGAAAGGGCGGGGCATGGTTTGTAGGGTGTGCCCCGCCCTTCCGGCTTTTATCAGTGCAGAACCGGCGGCTTGTTATTTGTTCTTGAAGTAGCCGCCTTCGACGGTGACCTTGATGATCACCTTGCGCACCGGCCCGTCGCCGACAAACCGGTAAGCCTCGTCGTTCTCGAAGATCACCACCTGACCGTTGCCGACTTTCTGGCGCTCGCGCACCTCGCCTGCCAGCCACTCGCGGTCGGTGGTGTCGTCATAGGCCTGCTCGACCCGCAGATCCGGCTTGGCAGCCCACTCCACCGTCTCTTCCCCTTCCAGGTAGTAGTGGACGTCGAAATAGCGGCGCTGCCCCTCGAACAGTGAGGTGGCCGGGCTGGCCCCCTCCTGCAAGCGGTAAGTTAGGGAGTCACCGATGGAGTGGCAGATACCGGGCTTGAGGTTCGGCAGGTTGTTGATGGCCTCCACGCAGCGGCCCCACTTCTTGCCCTCCCGGTAGATGTTTTTGAACAGGGTCAGGTTGTCCAGGGTGATCATGCGAGGTTCCTCCCGCCGTTGATGGTGAGATCGAGCCCGGCCAGCGCAGCCGGATTGAGGTTGCCACGGGCGATGGGCAGCAGGGTCAGGCCGAAGCTGAATGGCTCGAAGCGCACCCGCCAGGAGTCCAGCACCTCGGAGCCCCAGGAGTTGGAGCCGAGCCCCAGTACCTTGTGATCCAGATTGAGGGTGAGATAACCGCAGGGCTCCAGCTCGTTGATGTGCTGCGCCGCGTGGATATGCTCCCAGCTGTAGGGCCAGACGCTCAGGTTGATGGGGGCATCGGGTCGCACGTAGAGACCGGCGCCGTGGCGGTTGGTCAGGGTCGCCCAGCGCACCTGCTGGCGGTTGCCGTTGTCCTGCGGGAAGGGGTAGTGCTCCCACATCTCGCCGACTGTGCTCTGGAAGCTGTCGATCCAGTTGCTCTGGCGGCTGTCCTGATAGTTTTCACCCGGCCCCATGCCGTAGTAGTGCACCCGGTCGAGATCCTGACGAATGCCCAGCTCGAAGCCGATCTTGGGGATGATGTCGTCATAACCGCCGTAGGGCTGGCCGGACAGTGCCACGTGCAGCTGGCCGTTCGGGCTCAGGGTGTAGACGTAGCGGCAGCGCATGCCGAAGTCGAACACCGGCGGCGCGATCAGGCTCTCGACCGTCACCTCGACCGCGTCACCCAGCTGACGCCAGCTCAGGGTACGGAAGTGCTCCTGCATGATCTGCAGGTGGTTCGGGTGCCACAGGCTCTCGTACTCCTGCTTGTGGTTGTCAATCATCGGCTTGAAGAAGGTGAGGCGCGGCGAGCGCTCAATCAGCTCGATACCATCCTGCTGCCAGCTCACCAGCTTGCCGTCGAGGCGCGAGAAGCGCAGGTCAAAGCCGCTGCCGCTCAAGGTCAGGTCGAGGCGCTCGTCGGCGATATGCAACGGAGTGGCGTTGGGGTTGGCAAAGGGTCGCAGCTGGCGAGTCGACTCTTTCAGCTGGAACTGGTACTGGCCCAGCTCGTGCTCCGCCGCGCTGTAACGGGTGGCACTGGCCTTGATGACCCGCAGCTGGACGAAGGTTTCCCGCCCATCGAAGGATGGCAGTTCGAGTTGCAGCTCATTGGTGGCACCGGGAGCAATCCCTTCCAGCCGGATTTGCTGGCTGGCCAGCAGTTCGCCCTCGGCCTTCACCTCGACCAGCAGGCGGATATCGTCGAGAGTGGAGAACCAGTAGCGGTTTTCCACTTCCAGCTTGCCGCTCGCCAGATCCAGCGCCCGCACCTTGACCGGGCAGATCACCTGCTTGTATTCGCGCAGGCCCGGCCCCGGGGTTTGATCCGGGTAGATGAGGCCATCCATGCAGAAGTTGTAGTTGTTGGGGTAGTCGCCGTAGTCGCCGCCGTACTTGTAGACGGGGCGCCCCTGCTCGTCCTGATCCAGAATGCCGTGATCGCACCACTCCCAGATGTAGTGACCCTGAATGTGGGGATGGCGGTCAAACACCTGCTGATATTCGCTGAGGCCACCCGGGCCGTTGCCCATGGCGTGGGCGTATTCGCAGAGGATGCGTGGCTTCGCCATGGGGAACTCGCCGAAGCAGTTCATCTGGGAGACGCGGGAATACATGGTACTCACCACATCCACCACCTCGGCGTCGCGATCCTCCTCGTAATGCACCAGCCGGGTCGGGTCGATTGCCTTGCAGCGCTGGTACATGGCTCTGATGTTGCAGCCGTAGCCGGACTCGTTGCCCAGGGACCAGATGATGATGGAGGGGTGGTTCTTCTGGGCGTGCACGTGGCGCTCGATCCTGTCCACGAACACCGGCTCCCAGAAGGGATCGTCGGTGATGCGGCTGAGATCGCCGACGTTGGCGAAGCCGTGGGTCTCCACGTCGGTCTCTGCCATCACGAACAGACCGTACTGGTCGCACAGCTCGTAGAAGCGCGGGTCGTTCGGATAGTGGGCGGTGCGCACCGAGTTGAGGTTGTGCTGCTTCATCAGCACGATATCGCGCTCTACCCGATCCATACCGACTGCGCGGCTCTTGAGGTGATCATTGTCGTGGCGGTTCACCCCGTGCAGCTTGAGGTAGTGGCCGTTGACGTAGAAGAGGCCATCCTTGACCTTGATTTCACGCACCCCGACCCGCTGCGGGATCACTTCCAGCAGCGCCCCCTGACCGTTGTAGAGGGAGAGTTGCAGCTGATAGAGGTAAGGATCTTCGGCGCTCCACAGGTGCGGGTTGGCCAGATCCAGCGTGAAGCGGCAATCACACTTGCCGTCGATGGCGAGATTGTCGAGTGTGCCACTGGCGATCTCGCTGCCCTGATCCAGCAGCGACCAAACCAGACGGTGATCACGGGCAGGTGCACCCAGATTCTCCAGCTGGATATCGCAGCTCAGGGTAGCGCTCTGGTTATCATCGGCCAGCGCGGTGCGGATGAAGAAATCCTGCACATGGGCGGCCGGTTTGCCCACCAGATAGACGTCGCGGAAAATCCCCGCCATCCACCACATATCCTGATCTTCGATATAGGTGGAGTCGGCCCACTGCATCACCCGCACTGACAGCAGGTTCTCGCCAACCTTGGCGTAGGCACTGATATCGAACTCGGCGGTGAGGCGACTCCCCTTGCTGAAGCCGACGTAGTGGCCGTTCACATAGACCTCGAAGTAGGTCTCCACCCCGTCAAACTTGATGATCACCTGCTCGCCGTCCCAGGCCGGGCTCAGCGTGAAGCTGCGCTGATAGGCACCGGTGGGGTTGTTGGTCGGCACGAAGGGCACATCGATGGGGAAGGGAAAACCTTCGTCGGTGTACTGCAGCTGGCCATGTCCTTCCATCTGCCACATGTTGGGCACGGTGAGCTGGCCCCACTCGCTCATGGGGCTGTGATAGAAGGCCTCCGGCACCTGCAGGGGGTGGTCGAAGTAGTGGAACTGCCACTGGCCGCCAAGACTCAGAAAACGGCGGCTCAGCTCGCGCTGCATGGTGGCCGCCAGCGCGTGGTCGGCATAAGAGAAGAAGTAGGCACGCGGGGCCAGCCTGTTTTCACCAACGAATTGGACGTTTTCCCAGTTATTCACATGTCCTCCCGGAACAAGGCAACGTTAACTGGGTAAACTTTAGATAAACATTTACTAAATATCAGCTTTGGATTGGTAAAGTTTTAACCTGATCACAATGAACAGATGGTTTTGTGAGCGAGATCAGAAGCGGGAGATAAAGGAGGGCAAGATATGGATGAGTGGCATAGATGTTGATAGCCGTTGGCTGAAATGCAATAAAATCAACTATAAAACAATACGATATGACGTCACGGGATGATATGGGAAATAAGTTTACTTGGGAGAGGAGTCGCACCACCGCAAGATGGCACGACTAAAAAGCAGAATGTTTTACTAAAATCAGCGAGTGGTGCCACGCAGGGTCAACTTGCTCGGTACCAGCACCCGAAGGGGAATATCCCGCTCGTCTCGCAGCCGCTCAACCAGCAAATTGACCCCCTGGGAGCCCATCAACTCGGAGTGGATCCGCACCGTAGAGAGCGGCGGGAAGGTGAACTTGGCGGTCGGGATATCGTTGACGCTGATAAGCTCGATCTGCTGGGGAATCGCCAGTCCCTTCTCATGAATGGCACGCAGCACACCGATGGCGATGGAGTCGGAGGCGACGAACAGCGCCTTGGGCCAATCCCCTGCCAGCATCTCCTTCGCCAACTGGTAGCCGGAAGCGCTGGAGAAGTCCCCACGATAGAGATCGCTCTCCTGCACCACCCCCAGCCGCTGACCATAATCCCGGAAGGCCAGTTCGCGCAGATCCGGATTCTCATCCTGGCCACCGATATAACCGATGCGCTGGTGTCCCTGAGCGATAAAATAATCCACCACTTGCTGGCTGATCAGGGCGAGATCCACATCGACCGAGTCGAATTCTCCCTGTGAACGGCAGTCGACAAACACCAGCTGGCTGGAACAAGCCCTGAGCTGGGCCAGACGTTCGGCTGTGAGGGTACCGACCACCAGAATGCCATCCACGGCGCTCAATTCACGCCCTTCACCACAGTTGTAGAGATGAGTCAGTTCGATATTGAGGCGGGCACTCTGGGTCTCGATACCATAACGGATGGCGAGATAGTAAGGGTCGTTGACCTCGGTACTCTGGGGATAGGCATAGACCACCAGAAAGTGCAGCTTGCTCTTGTGTACCCCCTTGCGGGCGCTGCTGGTCTTGTACTCCAGCCGTTCGGCAATCTCGAAGATCCGCTGCTTGGTCTCTTCCTTGACGCTCAGGCTGGGATCCTCGTTCAGTACCCGGGATACCGTCGCGAGAGAAACCCCCGCTTCCTGTGCAATTTCCTTCAACGTAGCCATCAATACCTCGCTGGCAGCATCACGTGTTAATCGGTAACGGCTAAAGAGTAACGGGCAATCCCTTGATAGCCCAGCACTTTTACTAAAATGCCGGCGGCGGTGCAGATTTTTGGAACCCAGAAATGCAAAAAGGCCTCCCGGATGGGAGGCCTCTTCTAAATAGGTGCCTGACAGTGTCCTACTCTCGCATGGCGAATGCCACACTACCATCGGCGCTACCGCGTTTCACTTCTGAGTTCGGCATGGGA